>CAJYRU010000421.1 GCA_913777295.1 uncultured Sphingomonas sp.
GGAACGGCACGCCCGACGACCCTTCGGCAAACATCTGTGCCGTGCCGTTGCCACCACGATAATTGACCTTTGCCCGGCTGCGCTGGAGGACGAATTCGCCCATCGACAGGTTCGCCACCTGCGCATCTGCGACGATTTCCGGCTGGTCGTACAGCACGGCGCTGCCGGTCACGATCGCGCGACCGATGCGCAGCCCCATATTGCCCGGGATGACCGCATTGGATGCCTGGGCGTTGACATCGGCGCGCTGGAACCTGCCCTGCGCCGACAAGCGGGCAATGCCGGCGACGCCCGATCCGGTGAAGTTTATCCGGCCCGCAAACGGCCCGGCGTTGGTCGCTTCGACCCGGCCATCGATGTTCATACCCGCAAAGGTCGCCGAACGGATGTCCGCCACCAGTCGCGGCGCGGTCGACAGCAGCACATCGGCGCGGAACGGCCCGTAATCGGTGTTGCCGGTCGCCTGGATCGCATAGCGGTCACCCTGCCCCCGAACCCGTGCCTCCAGCCCCACCAGGCCGACGCCCACGCCCGGGCGCGCCGCACGCAGCAGCACCTGCGGCGCGGCGACGGTGCCGGTAATACGCGCGGTAAGCGGGCCATATTGCGTCGAATAGGCATCGGCGTTGAAGACCAGCGGCCCGGCCGGGTCGTACCGCCCCGACCCGTTGGTGATACGGAACTGGGGCGCGTTCATCCGGACGTTGGCGAAGCTGACGATCCCGTCCGGCCCGACGCCGACATCGGCGCGGGTGGTGGTGACGTTGCCGCCGAGAAAATTGCGGATGCCTTCGTTGAACAGGCGGGTCGTCTGCGCAACGACCCGGCCCTTGATCCCGAACCCGCCCTGCGGCGCGGCATAGAGGCTGGCATCGGTCGTCAGGTTCAGGATGCCGATGCTGGCGACCTCGTAATCGTTGATCCGCCCCTTGATCGCACCGGTATAGCGCCCGGTGGTCAGGTTCGCGGCGACGATCGCCGTCGCGTCGATCCGGTCGGAACGGATGCGCAGATTGTCGGACAGCACCTGATCGCCATTGATCGCCAGATCGCCGTTGATCGCGACATTGGTAACGAGGCCGCCGACCGCCGCGTTCAGGCCGGAGATGCGCCGGGCCTTTGCCGCGATCGGGATCAGGATGCGATCGGCATCGACCGTCGCCTTGCCTTCCGCATACAGATTCTCGACCACCGTTTCGCCGAAGCCGAGCGCCGCCGCCTGGATCTTGTAATCCACCGTCGGCGTGCCGAACCCGCCGTCCAGGACGACCGCGGCGCGGACCGAGCGGCCATTCAGGTTCGGCGCAATCGCACCGGGCGTCAGCAGCATCGCCTCGGTCCGGAAGTTGCCGAACCGGCTGTTGCCCAGATCGAGCAGCCCGGCCGAGTTCACCGACAGCGCGCTGGAGCGCAGCTGGATCCGGGTATCCGCCTTGCGATCGGCCAGCGTGGCGTCGATCGCGACGTCCATGCGCGGCGCGGTCAGCCGTTCGACCGGCCCCTGCAGGATCAGCCCCGGCCGGGTCGATCCGCGCACCGTGAAGTGCCCGTCGCGTCCGGTCAGCGCGAGATCGGCGAGCGGCTGCCCACCCAGCGTCCCGGCCAGCCGCCCGCGCCAGTTGCGCCAGTCGCCCTGGCCGTCGATGGTTGCGGCGATCGGCGCCTTCAACCCGGCCATGCCGGCGATCATGCCATTGGCCGGGCCGGTGATACGGGCATCGATGTCGAAGCGATTGTCGTCGGGCACAGCATCGAGCTTCAGCGCGACACGGTCGCCGCCGGCAACGCCGGGTGCGGCGATGGTGGTGGCATTCGCGGTCACTTGGGCCCGGCGATCGGCGAGATGCACCGCGCCGTCCAGCTTCGCGATATGACGCTGCCCGGTCACCGCCGGTCCGACCTCGATCCGCTCGACCGCCAGCCGGTTCACGTCAATGTCGTAATCGGGCAGCAGCGGCGCATTGGGATCGCCAGGCGGCGTGTCCTTCAGCACCGGGTTGCGGGCATAGCGGACAAGCGGGCTTGTCAGGCTGCGAATGTCGACATGACCGTTGGCAAAGGCGAAGGGCCGCCAGTCGACCGCGATTTCCGGGGAATAGGCGAAGACGCCCTTGGTATCGCTCAACCGCAGGTCATGGACCGTCATCGCGCCATAGAGCGAGCCATCGATCCGCCCGATATTGACCTTCAGCCCCGATGCGGTGGTGTAGCCGTCGAGCTTGCCGACGACGAAGCCCCGCCCCGGCCCGGTATTCAGGGCGAACACCAGCGCCACGAGCAGGAGCAGCAGCGCGACGATCGCGATGCCCACCCATTTCAGGATTTTGACCCAGAGCGGCCGGTCGCGCACGACGACGGTTTCGGTGGCGGGCATGTCGGCGTCGGTCATCAGAAGGCCTGCCCGATCGAGATGTAGAGCGCGATCTTGGATTCTCCGGGGCGCCGGGCGATCGGCGTCGCGACATCGACCCGCATCGGGCCGAAATTGGTGTAGAAACGACCGCCGATACCGGCGCCGAAGCGAAGGTCGGAGCCTTTGGGCAGGCTCGATTCATAGACCTGCCCGGCATCGAGGAACGGCACGATCCCGAAATTGCCGAAGCGATAACGCGCCTCCAGCGCAAATTCGTTCAGGCTGCGGCCGCCGATCGGGCGGTTCAGGTTGTTGCCGTCCGCATCCACCTCCGGCGTGCGCGGCCCCAGTTCCTGGAACCCGAAGCCGCGGACCGACCCGCCACCGCCGGCATAATAGCGCCGCGACGGCGCGAGGTCGTCGCGGGCGATCCCCTGGATCGATCCCGCCCGCGCACGACCGGCGATGACGATGCTCTCGCCGATCGGATAATAGCCGGTGCCCTCGACCATGAACCGGCCATAGGGCCGCGCCGCGCCCTGCACCGACGCTTCGGGACTGACGTTCAGCTTCAGGCGAAATCCCTTGGTCGGGTTCAGCAGGTTGTCCGACGTATCGAACCCGGCGAACAGCGGCAGCGCCGCGATACCGTAGGTCTTGCGACGACGCGCCATCACGTCGAAGTCGTAGGTATCTTCGTTGGTGCCGATCAGCTCGGCGCCATAGGCGTAGGTGAACCGCTTCTGCCAGATCGGCGTGGAGTCATAGGACCAGCGCACGCCGAGCGTCCCGGTAAACGCCTCGAACGCGTTGTAATTGGTTCGGCTGGCGTTGGCGAGGATCTGGAAAGTGCGGTCGCGCCGTCCGGCGTTGGATCGGCGGAACGTCACGCCCGCGCCCTGCTCCTGCGTACCTGCCACGCCGCGCACGATCAGCGCACCTTCGGGTGGGAACAGGTTGCGGTGCGTCCACGATCCCTCGATCCGGACGCCCTGGCCCGTGCCATAGCCTGCCTCGCCAGCAAGCGTCCGTGCAGGTCCGGCGTCCTGCTTTACCAGCAGGTTGACATATTCGGTGCCATCCGGCGCGATCTGTCCCGTGCGCTGCGGCTCGACCGATACGCCGGAGAAAAGTCCGGTGGATACCAGCGCCGCGCGCAGGTCGTCGACCTTGCGGTTGTCGTACAGTTCGCCCTGCCTGAAGCGCGCGAGCACCCCGACATGCTCGGCGTCGAACGCCAGCTTGCCGGTCGTCGAATAGGTACCGAACGACGATCGCGGCCCGGTCGTGACCGGCAGGGTATAGGCGCCGGTGACGGTCGTATCGTCGAGCAGGATGTCGCGGTCCCCGACCTGAACGAAGGGGTAACCCTGCTGCGGCAGCTTCAGGCTGACATTCGCTTCGGCGGCCTGGATACGTTCGGCATCGATTGGATCGCCGACCTTCAGCGGCAATTCGCGCTGGACCAGGTTGGGCGGTACGGTCGGCTGGGTGTCGATGCGGATCGACCCCAGCGTGAATTGCTTGCCCGGAACCGCCGTGACCACCGCGCGCACCCGCCCAGTCAGCGGGGATTCGATCGCGGAAGTAGCGGTGCCGTCATAATAGCCCTTGGCCCGCATGATGCGGACGGCCAGTTGCTCGTCCTCCTTGGCGCGGGCCTGTACCATCGCCGCGTTTGCCGCCTTGCCGTCACCTTCCCGCAATGCCGACAGCGCGCGGAACTGCGCTTCGCCATCAATCGCATCCAGCCCGTTGATGACGGTATCGTAGCGTATTTCGACCGCCTTTCGATCGTCGACCCCGGCAACCTCGACCGGCGTCACGTCGAAGGAGGAGAGCGGCGTCAACGGCTGGGCAAGCTCGGGCGCTTCGGGCAACACCGCGTCAGGCAGCGTTTCCGCTAGCCGCTGCGCTTCGGTCGCAGGTGCCGTCGGCGCCGGCAGCGGCTGGATCTGCGGCAAAGGCGCGGGCTTCGTGTCGAAGGACGACATCGGCTCCAGCGGGGCATTGATGTCACCCGACAGGGTCGGCAACGCCGCTTCGAACTCGCGGTCGGGAACGATCGGCTCGGCGGGCGGTTGCTGCGCGGTCGTCCCGACGGATGGGGGCGTCCGGTCCTGGGCATTGGCCACCGGGATCAACGTCGTGCTTGTTGCGAGCAGCGCAATAACCGTCCGTGCGCGAAATTCCCCCAAAACCTGCCCCCGTCCCCTTCTGCGGGCGTTGCGACGCACAACCCCCGTGAACCACCAAACGCAAATGGCGGGAATTGGTTCATATTGTACTGCGCGTTGCATCCGATCGGGCGGGCACTGCGTTTGTGAAGGGCAGCAAGGGGAGCCGCATTGACCGACACCAATCCACCGATCGACCCCGCGACGATGCCGGGATACCAGTCCGAACATCCGTGGCAGCATCCCTGGCCGGCATGGCGCGCGATCTTCATCCGCGTCTACACGATGGTCGGCTATCACAACCTGACGCTGATGGCGGCGGGGGTCGCCTTTTATGCGTTCCTGTCATTCGTGCCCCTGCTGGGTGCGATCGTGATGACCTATGGCCTGATCGCCGACCCATCGACCGTCGCCCGCCATATGGAAACGATCTTCGAACTCGTGCCAGCGGATGCCGCCCGACTGATCTC
Source organism: uncultured Sphingomonas sp. (assembly GCA_913777295.1). Taxonomy (GTDB): domain Bacteria; phylum Pseudomonadota; class Alphaproteobacteria; order Sphingomonadales; family Sphingomonadaceae; genus Sphingomonas. Next base: position 5,001 of record CAJYRU010000421.1, read on the forward strand.
GGACCAGCTGATCGCGGTGGTGACGACCGCATCGTCGCAGGCGGGCATCGGCCTGTTCGTCGCGCTGCTGCTGTCGGTCTATGGTGCGATGCGTGCGGCAACCGCGATCATCCAGGCACTGAACGTGATCTATGAAGAGGAAGACGAACGCAGCATCGTCACCACGACGTTGCTGGCCGCCATGCTGACCATCGCCGCCATCGTAGCAGCGATCGTCGGCATCCTGTCGGCGGGCGTACTGACGTGGATTCGCAGCGAGACGGCATTCCTAGGCACTGCTGGGGCGATAGCGATCCAGGGGGCAACTTGGCTAGTCGCAGCCAGTATCGCCAGTGCGGCGATCGCCTTCGCCTATCGCTATGGCCCGGATCGGGCGCGGGCCAAGTGGCGCTGGCTGTCGGTCGGATCGGTCGCGGCTACCCTGTTATGGCTGCTGGCGACGGTGCTGTTCGGCATCTATGCGGCCAACTTCGCCAACTATAACGCGACCTATGGCGCGCTGGGCGCGGTCGTCGTGCTGCTTATGTGGCTGTTCGTGTCGAGCCTCGCGATCCTGATCGGCGCGGAGATCAACGCGGAGGCGGAGCGGCAGACGGCAGTGGATTCGACCGTCGGCCACCCCTTGCCGATGGGCCGGCGCGGCGCACGCCTTGCCGACAGCCTGCCCAGCAAGCGCCAGATGAAGCCGCGTCGCGACCGCTATTGACCGGTCGCGCCCGGATCCATCGCGTCGGCCGCCGCCTGTACCCGCGCAAGCATGTCGCGCAGGACGTCAATTTCCTGCGCACTGAACGATGCGAACAGCTCCTGCTCGATCAGCAATGCTTTCGGCGCGACCTCCTCGTACAGCGCACGGCCTGACGTCGTGAGCCGCAACAGGTGCGACCGCTGATCCCCGGCATTGGCGCTGCGTTCGACCAAGCCCCGGTCTACCAGCGCAATCGCACCGCGGCTGACCGTTACCTTGTCCATCCGCGTGGCGACGCACAGCGCCTGCTGCGTGATCCCCTCGCTTTCCGCGATGACCGTCACCAGACGCCATTCGGGTATGCGCAGGCCGAACAGCGATCGGTAGGTGGAGGCGATCGCGTCCGAAACCCGGTTCGACGCGATCGACAGGCGATACGGCAGGAAGTCGTCGAGAAGCAGTCGTTTGTTCACAATCGCGATTGTTGCCGCCCTCCCCGCCGCCCGTCAACCGCGGCGGAACCTGTATCGTGCGCGAAACGTAATGTCGGTTCACTTACCGGGTCGGGATTTCCGCAATGTTCAATTGGAAGCATGAGGCGCAGGACAGCCTCGAAGCCCTGCTGTTCGATCATATCGACGATCGCGCGTTCCCCTGTGTCGGGGCGAAATCGGCAATGGCGCGCGGGACGCTGGACGTCCTCGCCTGCTCCCGGATCGACAGCGCGTGGGACGATGTCCGCATACACGACGCACTGATGCGGCTGGCCGAAAACTACCGCCGCGATCAGGCAATGTACCGCAGCTTCGCCGTCATCTTTGAAGGACCCGACGACCTGAGCGAGACGGCGTTCGAAGCGGCATTGTGGCAGCGGGTACAGTCGCTTTCGGACAAGGATGTATGGCGCGGGCAGGATTATGACGCTCGTGTCAGCACCGACCCGGCCAACCCGCATTTCTCGCTCAGCTTCGGCGGGGAAGCGTTCTTCATCGTCGGGCTTCATCCCCGCGCCAGCCGCCCGGCGCGTCGGTTCGAACGGCCTACGCTCGTCTTCAACCTGCACGATCAGTTCGAACGACTGCGCGCCGAGGGCAAGTATGAGACGATGCGCGAAAAGATCCTCGTCCGCGACGAGGCACTGGCTGGCAGCCGCAACCCGATGCTCGCCCGTCACGGCGCAGCCAGCGAGGCGCGGCAGTATAGCGGCCGGGTCGTCGACGACCGTTGGGCCTGCCCGTTTCACTATTCTGGGGCGCCGAAGTGAATGTCACCATTCCCAAACGGTCGGGCGCCGCGTTCCGCCTGGAACAGGGCGACAGGCTGGTCGTGATCGATCCGCGCGGATGTCAGGTCGCCGACCTGCTGGCGTTCAATGCCGATGATCTGAACGAGGTCATCTCGTCCGGTCGCACCCTGGATTATGCCGAGACGATCCGCCTGACGACGGGTCATGCGCTCTATTCGAACCGCAGCCGGGTAATGCTGGACATCATCGACGATACCGTCGGCACGCATGATTTCCTGCTGACGCCCTGCTCGTACGACACCTTTCACTATTTCTATCCCGACCTGCCGCCACATCGCGGATGCTTCGGCAACCTGGCCGCCGCGCTGGAGCCATACGGGATACAGTCGGATCGCATTCCGGTGGCGTTCAACTGTTTCATGAACGTGCCGGTCGACGGTACAACGGGCAGGCTCAGCGTCCTGCCGCCGCTCAGCAAGGCGGGCGACTCCATCACCTTTCGCGCGGCGATGGATTTGGTGATCGGCCTGACCGCCTGTTCCGCGCCGGCGTCCAATGGCGGCAGCTTCAAACCGATCGAATATCGGATCGAACGGGCCTAGATGGCCCAGCATAGGAACGCCGCGCCAGCCAGCAGCGTGCCGAGCGGCAAACGGTCGGTCGCGTTTATCCGGCGTCCTGCCAGTGCCAGGACCAGCACGACGGCCAACCCGGCCAGAGCGGCCAGCAGTAGCACCGACGGCAAGGCTCGCCAGCCAAGCCAAAGCCCGATCGCGCCGAACAGCTTCGGGTCGCCACCGCCCAGCCCGACCCGCCCGCGTACCCGGCGATAGGATTCCGCGACCAGCCACAACAGCCCGAAGCCGGTAACGCCACCGATCAGCCGCGCGTGCAGGTCCGCGCCGACCCCGGCAAATCCGCCTGCCAGTGCCACAACCGCCAATGCCGCGGTCAGTACGTCGGGCAACCAGAAGGCCGCAAGGTCTATCGCCCCCAGCGCCAGCAGCAACCAGCCACATGCGGCACCCGCCACCCCTTCCCCCCCGGGTGCGACCGTCCCTGCGACAATGCCGATCCCGGCGCCCAGCACTTCGGTCACGATATGGCTCGCCGCAATCCGGGTTCCGCACGTCCGGCATCGCCCCCGCAACGTGACGAAGCTGACCAACGGCACCAGTTCGAACGCGCCCAGCGTCCGCCCGCACCCGTCACATGCCGACCGCCCACTCGACGTCGATCGCCCTGCCGGCCAACGGATCGCGACTGTAGCGATGAAGCTGCCAAATACCGCGCCGACGACCCCCAGCAGGACCGGCCAGAACAGGATGGGTAAGGTGGAAACCATGGCCTGCCGCCTAGCGCGATTGCGGCAGCGCGGCCATCGCCCTAGATGATAACAAACGAAACTAGAAATTTGCCGGAGAGCGTTCATGTCCGACCCCGTCGTCATCCTGTCCTATGCTCGCACGCCGATGGGCAGTTTCCAGGGGTCGCTTGCCGGCGCTACCGCGACGCAGCTGGGCGCGACGGCGGTCGACGCTGCGGTAGAGCGCGCCGGCCTGTCGGGTGAGGCGATCGAGCGTATCTATATGGGCTGCGTCCTGCCCGCCGGTCTGGGGCAGGCGCCCGCGCGGCAGGCGGCGCTGGGCGCTGGCCTGCCGGAGCATGTCGAGGCAACGACCGTCAACAAGATGTGCGGGTCGGGGATGCAGGCGGTGATGATGGCCGCCGACTGCATCGCTGCCGGCTCTGCCGACATCATCGTCGCGGGCGGCATGGAGAGCATGACCAACGCCCCCTATCTGTCGCAGCGCCATCGCAGCGGCGCACGGATCGGGCATGATCGCCTGATCGATCATATGTATCTCGACGGGTTGGAGGACGCGTATGAACCCGGCCGGTTGATGGGCAGCTTTGCCGAGGAGACGGCCGCCGCTTACGGCTTCACCCGTGAGGCGCAGGATGCGTTCGCCATCGAATCGCTGCGGCGGGCACAGGCGGCGCAGGCATCGGGCGCGTTCGATCGGGAGATCGTGCCCGTTGAAATCGCCGGCCGAAAGGGCACGACCACCGTCCGCCTCGATGAACAGCCGGCGCGCGGCGATGTCGCCAAAATCCCGACGTTGAAGCCGGCCTTCTCGAAGGACGGCACCATCACCGCCGCCAACGCCTCCTCGATCTCCGACGGTGCGGCGGCGTTGGTGCTCGCGCGGGCGTCGGTGGCAGAGCGGCTGGGGCTGACCCCGATCGCGCGGATCGTCGCCCATGCCGGCTTCGCCCACGCCCCCGCCCGCTTCGCCACCGCCCCGGTCTTCGCCATGCGCCGCGCGATGGAGCGCGCCGGGTGGACCGCCGAGCAGATCGATCTGTTCGAGGTCAACGAAGCCTTTGCCTGCGTCACGATGGCGGCGATGCACGACCTGAACCTGCCGCACGACCGGGTGAACGTCCATGGCGGCGCCTGTGCGCTCGGCCATCCGATCGGGGCCAGCGGTGCGCGCGTGCTGGCGACGTTGCTGTCGGCGCTGGAAACCCGCGGGCATAAGCGCGGGCTGGCCTCGCTCTGCATCGGCGGGGGTGAGGCGACGGCGCTGGCACTCGAATTGGTCGACTGAGGACCGGAACCTTATCCCCCGCCCGGCGTAGCCTACGCCAGAGGCGTAACGAAGGAATTGGCGTGGCGGATCGGGATACGGTGGTCGGATATGACGGCCCGGCGGGGGGCTGGGGCTCGGTCAAGGGCATGTCGAAGGTCCTTGCGAAGGAACGCAACCGCCCGGCCGCGCTGGCGCAACTTGCCCGGCAGAACAAGACCAAGGGCTTCATGTGTACGTCCTGCGCATGGGGCAAGCCCGCCGAGCCGCACCCGTTCGAATTCTGTGAAAACGGGGCGAAGGCGACGCTGTGGGATCTGACCCCCAATCGCTGTACGCCCGACTTCTTCGCCGAACATTCGGTCAGCGAATTGAAGACGTGGAAGGATTTCGACCTCGAACATGTCGGTCGACTGACGCATCCGCTGCGCTACGACCATGCCACCGACCATTATGTCGAATGCAGCTGGGACGAGGCTTTTACCGCGATCGGTGCCGAACTGCGCGCGATCGACCCGAAAAAGGCGATCTTCTACGCCTCGGGCCGGGCAAGCCTCGAAACCTCCTATCTCTACGCGCTGTTCGCCCGGCTCTATGGGCACAACAACCTGCCCGACAGCTCGAACATGTGCCATGAGACGACCTCGGTCGCCTTGAAGAAGACGATCGGCGCGCCGGTCGGCACCTCGATCCTCGACGATTTCGAACATTGCGACGCGATGTTCTTCTTCGGCCAGAACACCGGCTCGAACAGCCCGCGCTTCCTTCACCCGTTGCGCGACGCCGTGAAGCGGGGTTGCAAGGTCGTGACCTTCAATCCGGTCAAGGAACCGGGGCTGATCGCCTTTACCGATCCGCAGAACCCGTTCGAAATGGCGACGCGCAGCGAAACGAAGATTTCGTGCCAATATCATCAGGTAAAGCCAGGCGGCGACGTGGCGGTGATGATCGGCCTCGCCAAGCATGTGCTGGCCGCGGAGGACAAGAGCTGGGCCGAACACAAGGTTCATGTTCTCGACACCGACTTCATCGAACAGCACACGCACGGCTTCGCCGCATTCGAGGCGATGGTTCGGGCGACTGACTGGGCCGACATCGAACGTGAAAGCGGGTTGTCCCGCGCCGACATCGAGGCGGCTGGCCAGGTCTATGTCGAGGCGGATCGCACGATCGGCATCTATGGCATGGGCCTGACGCAGCAGGTCAACGGGTTCGACAATGTCGCGACCTACGTCAACCTGCTGCTGATGAAGGGGAATATCGGTCGCGTCGGCACCGGCATGTCGCCGGTGCGCGGACACAGCAACGTGCAGGGCCAGCGCACTGTCGGCATTTCCGAAAAGCCGGAACTGGTGCCGATGGACCGCCTGCGTGAACTGTTCGATTTCGAACCGCCGATGGATCACGGCCACAATACCGTCACCGCGTGCGAAGGCATATTGAAGGGCGAGATCGACGCCTTCGTCTCGCTCGGCGGAAACTTCCTGCGGGCCATCCCCGATCTGGAGCGCATCGAGGCGGCATGGCCGCAGATGCGCCTGACGGTGCAGATCGCGACGAAGCTCAATCGTAGCCATCTCATCAACGGCAAGGTCGCCTATCTCCTTCCCTGCCTCGTCCGGACCGAAGTCGACCAGCAGGCCGGCGGCGAGCAGATCGTCACCATCGAGGACACGTTCAGCCATATCCACGGATCGATCGCGACGCATGAACCCGCCAGCGAACATCTGAAATCCGAAGTCGCAATCGTCGCCGGCATTGCCAAGGCGACGCTGGACCCTAATCCGAAGGTCGACTGGGACGGCTGGACCGGCGACTACGCCCGAATCCGCAAGCTGATAGAGGAAACCTATCCCGAGGAGTTCCACGACTTCGAGGAGCGGATGTTTACCCCCGGCGGTTTCTATCGCGGCAATTCGGCACGTGAACGGGTTTGGAAGACGGAGAGCGGCAAGGCCGAATTCACCGTGCCGCGTTCCCTGTCGGGCACCAACATTCTCGACGCGCCGGGCCGGCTGCGGCTGGTGACGCTGCGTTCCAACGATCAGTTCAACACGACGATCTATGGCTATGACGACCGCTTCCGCGGCATTACCGGGACGCGCGACGTGGTGATGATGAACCCGAAGGAGATTGCGAAGGCCGGGCTGCACAAGGGGCAGGTCGTGACGATCGTTGGCGACGGCGATGACGGCATCGACCGCCGTGTCGCGGGGCTGAAGGTCGTGCCGTTCGACCTGCCCGATGGCTGCATCGCCGGCTATTATCCCGAACTCAACCCGCTGATCCCGCTCGGCTGGCATGACCACGGGTCGCAGACGCCGGCGGCGAAAGCGGTGCCGGTGCGTATCGTCGCCTGATGGACAAGGGGGGTCATGCCACCCGGCGGTTCGACCGGGTGGCAGCATCGGGGGATGCCGGGGAACAGGAACGTGCGGTCGCGATCGAGGCACCGGTCGCGATCGAGGTGAACGGGCTTGGCTATGCCGTGCTGATGGCGACGCCGACCGATCTCGACGACCTCGCCTATGGCTTCGTGTCAGCCGAGCGGCTGGTCGACGATGCCGGCGAGGTCATTGACGTGGCCATGCATGAAGCCCCTGGCGGGACGCTGTTGCGCGTCACCCTGACACCCGAACGCCACGACCGCGTGACGGACCGGGTGCGGCACCGTGTATCGGAGTCATCGTGCGGGCTGTGCGGGATCGAGAATCTCGAACAGGCGCTCAGACCCTTACCCGTTCTGACCACACGCAGCGACGCCACCCCTTCGGCAGTCGCCGTGGCGGCGGAAGCGTTGCGCGACCATCAGCCGCTGGCGCAGGCGACCGGCGCGACCCATGCCGCCGCGCTCTGTGCGGCCGACGGCCATATCCGGATGGTGCGCGAGGATGTCGGTCGGCATAATGCCTTCGACAAGCTGATCGGCGCGATGCGGCGCGGCGGGCATGATTGGGATGGCGGCTTTGCCCTGCTGTCCTCGCGCTGCTCGTTCGAACTGGTCGAAAAGGCGGTGCTGGCGAATTGTCCGTTGCTCGCCACGCTGTCGGCGGCGACGACGCTGGCGCTGGATCGCGCGGCGGAGGCCGGGCTGCCGCTCAGGACGCTGGTGCGCGGCGATGCGATGCTGGCGTCGTGACCCGCATTCTCGGTGCGATCCTGGCGGGGGGGCGCTCGACCCGCTTCGGCAGTGACAAGGCTCTGGCGAACCTCGACGGGCGCGCGCTGATCGATCGGGTGGTCGACGCCGTCGCTCCGCAGGTCGACGCGCTGGTCGTCGTGGGACGAACGCATCCCGGCCTGACCTACATTCCCGACCGCCCGGCCCCCGATCTGGGGCCGCTGGGCGGTATCGCGGCCGCGCTGCATCACGCGGCGGCGTTAGGCTATGCACAGATACTGACCGTACCGTGCGATGCGCCGTTCCTGCCGGCGGAGCTGCGACGACATCTGTCGGCGGCCGGTTCCGCCGTCTATCTCGCCGACCTGCCGGTCGTGGGGTGGTGGCCGACCGATGCCCACGCGACACTCGACGCGATGCTGGCGGGCGGCGGATCGCGGTCGGTTCGCGCCTTTGCCGACCGGATCGGCGCGCTGGGCGTGGCCGGCCCGACCGAAATTGCGAACGTCAACACGCCGGATGATCTGGCGCTGCTGGCGAAGCGCGATATAGCCGACCGGTAATGACCGCGTCGTTCCTGATCCTGCGTATCGGCGACACCCGCCTTGCGCTGCCCATGGCGGCGGTGCGCGAGGTGTTGCCGCTGCTGCCGATCGATGCGCCGCCGGGCCTGCCGCGTCCGCTGCTGGGCTTCGTCACGTTGCAGGAGCGGCCGGTCCCGGTGCTGGCCCCGCAACTGCTGCTGGACCCGAAGGGCAGGATGACCGGCGTCGATCTATCCGCACATCTCGTCCGGTTGCGCGAGGACATCTGCCTGCTGGTCGATCGGGCGGAGGATGTCGCGACCGGAATCGTTGGACCGCTTGCCGCAGACCATAGCCTGAACGCTGCGGTGATCGGTGAGCTTGATTTGAGCGACGGCACTATCGCCCATGTCGTCGCGGCCGACCGGCTGTTGCTGGACGGCGAGCGCGCGGCATTGGCCGCCTTGACCGCCGCCGCCGCCGAGCGTCGCGACCAATGGAGCGCGGCATGATCGGCGACGAGGCCTTTGCCGAGGTGAAGGCGATGGTCATCACCCGGACCGGCCATCATTATTACGCGGACAAGGACGCCCAACTCGCCGAACATGTCGCACGACGCATGGCGGCAACCGGCGACGCGACGATCGACGACTATCGCGCGCGGCTGCGCGATCCGGCCGATGCCGAATGGCCGCAGCTCGAAAGCGCGGTCACGATCAACGAAACCTTCTTCTTCCGCTTCGCCGAACAATTCACCGCGCTGAAGACCACCATCCTCCCTGCGATGATCGCGCGCCACCGCGAGGATCGCCGCTTGCGGATATGGAGCGTAGGCTGCTCGACGGGGGCCGAGGCGCATTCGGTCGCGGTGCTGCTCGCCGACCTGCTGGGCGACGAAATCACCGACTGGCGCATCGCCCTGACCGGCACCGACATCGACGAGGCCGCGTTGGCAGCGGCGCGCAAGGCGGAATATTCGTCATGGGCGCTGCGCACCATGGGTGAGGGCGAGCGGGTACGCCTGTTCGACCGGATCGGCGAACGCTATCGGCTGAAGGATCGCTATCGCGGTATTGCCCGGTTCGAACGCCATAACCTGCTGGCAATGATCGAAGCCGCTGCGCCGATGGGGTTCAGCGATTACGACCTGATCCTGTGCCGCAACGTACTGATCTATTTCCGGCAGGACGATGCGACCGCAATCGTCGGGGCGCTGGCCGGGCGGCTGGCGGCGGACGGGATCCTGCTGCTCGGCCATGCCGAACCCAATCCGGGGTTCGACGCAGTCGCCGACAGCGGCCAGACTGCGGGCATCCTGACCTATCATATGCGCGGAAGCCGGCAGAAGCCGCCGCCAGCCCCACACCCCGTCGAGGCACGGCCCGTGCCGACCCCGCGCGCACCCCGCCCCGCTCCGCCCCGGACACCAGCGCCCGCGCCCGCCCCCCCCGCCCCGCCGGCGGCGATCCGTACGCCCGACGCGGTCGCGCGCGATGTCGCTGCGCTCGAGGCTCTGGCATCGGGTGACAAGGATCAGGCAGAGCGGGCGTTCCGCGACGCACTGTATCTCGACCGGTCGTTCGCCATGGCGCATTACCAGTTCGGCCATTACCTGCTGGCACAGGGACGCACGCCCGATGGCCGCCGCAGCCTGACCAACGCCTTGCGGGTCGCGACGTCGCTTGCCCCCGATGCTGAACTGGCCGAAGGCGACGGCATGACCGCCGGCGCGATGGCTGCCGCGATCCGTCATACGATCGGGGCCGGAAAATGACGACACCCACCATCCTTGCCGATGGCCTGGACGCCGATGCGATCGCCGCGATCCTGACCGCTCGCCAGCGTGCCGTCGGCGGCGTGCGGCAGGTGGACATGCGAGCGACCGAAACGCTGTTGACGTTTGATCTGGGCGGGGTGCCACACGGCCTGCCGATCGATTGCGTCCGCGCCGTTGCGCCGCTGCCGAAGGTTACCCGCCTGCCGGGTGCGCCCGTTACCCTCGAAGGGCTGGTTGCGTGGCGGGGAACGGTGGTGAACCTGTTCGCTCTGGGCAAGCTGCTCGACCGCGACGTCGCCGACGCCGCAACGATGATCGTGCTGCGCCATGACGCGCCGCGCATCGCGCTATCGGTCGATTCGGTGTCGGCGGTCATGACCATGCCCCGGCAGGAAACGGCCGCCGCTCTCTCCACGCTCGTCATCGATGGCGACGAACGGTTGACACGCATCGATCCCGTCGTGCTGATCGACCGTCTTCTCCCCGCCCGTCTTCAGGAAGGATAAGGTTTGTCCGTCTCTACCCGGATCGCCGCCGGTTTCGCGGCCCTGACCGCGATCCTCCTCGCGCTCGGCGTCTATGCGCTGGTCCAGATCGGCGAAGTCCGCCAGACCGTCGACCTGATCGTCGAACGCGACCTTGCGTCGATGGAGGCGCTGAACCGCATCGACCATGCCCTGTCGCGCAAGGTCGAACAGCGCTCCAGCCTGGTGCAGGCGTTCCTGACCGGCGACAATGCCCGCGTCCGCGAAGCGACGACCGGCTGGCGCAACGCCATCGACGATGCGCAACGCGGTCTGGCCGAGCAGGAACGCGCGGCCGAGGGGTATCGCGACAATTCGGTCACCGGCACCCGGTCGGAACTCTGGGCACGCATGGCGCGGCAGCTGGCCGAGGGCGAACGCGCGCTGGCCCAGACCCGTACCGACGTGGAAACCCAGCTTGCCGCAATCAGTGCGGGTGACCGGGCAGGCGTGTTGGGCATCGAAGCGGACATCGTGCGCGACCATGCGGTGACGGTTGCACGGGTCAGCCAGGCGCGCGAAACGCTGAACCTCGCGATCGAACGCGGGCGGGATGCGACCCGCGACGTCTATGGCACCAGCCGGATTTCGATCATCATCGGCCTGATCCTCGCCATCGCGATCGCGGTCGTGGTCGCGGTGACGACGCGCCGCTCGATCGTCCGGCCGCTCGATTCGTTCATGACCTTTGTTGGGCGGATCGGCGAAGGCGACCTGTCGACGACCACCGACACGACCGGCCAGGACGAACTGGGGCAGCTGGGCCGGACGCTGAACGACATGGTCGGGGGCCTGCGCACCATCGCGACGCAGAACCGCGCGGCAACCAACGACCTGAATGCCGCGACCACCGAGATCCGTGCGTCGACGCAGGAACAGGCGGCGTCGGTCGAGGAACAGCTGGCCGCAGTGCAGGAAACCGCCGCCACCGTCGACGAGATCACCCATAGCGGTGCGCAGATCACCCGCCGCGCGCAGGAGGTAATCGCGCAGGCACAGGCGACCGCGCAGGTAAGCGATGCCGGCCTGACCGCCGTCACCGATACCGCCCGCGCGATGGATGCGATCCGCGAACAGGCCGAAGCGGTCGCCGCCAACATCGTCGCGCTGTCGGAAAAGACGCAGGCGATCGGCGACATCATCGCGACCGTCAACGACGTGTCGGAACGCTCGCACCTGCTCGCGCTCAATGCGTCGATCGAAGCGGCAGCGGCGGGTGAACAGGGGCGCAGCTTCGCGATCGTCGCGTCGGAAATGAAGCAGCTGGCCGATCAGGCCAAGGGCGCGACCCGCAACGTCCGCTCGATCCTGGGTGATATTCAGCGTGGGATCAATTCGTCGGTGATGCTGACCGAGGAAGCGGTCAAGCGGGTGGCGTCGGGCAAGGAGCGCACCGATGCGGGCCATGCCGCGATCGAGGAACTGGCAACTCGCGTGCAGGAAAACGTGCAGACCTTCCAGCAGATCGTCGCCTCGACCAACCAGCAGCAGATCGGCATCGAACAGGTCACGATCGCGCTGCAGAATATCCGCGAGGCTTCGCAACAGACCGCCGCCTCGACCCGCCAGCTGGACCAGGCGGCAAGCGATCTCGGCGAGCTGTCGCGCACGCTGGTCGGCCTGACCGAACGCTACCGCCTGTAACCGGACGGACGCGCGCGTGGACGAGCTTCAGGCAGAATTGCTGGCGGCCTTCGCGTCGGAACTGGCAGAACATATGGCCGGTATCCGCGCAGCGCTGGCCGATGCCGATGCCGGGCGCCCGGTCGACCTGCGCGAATTGAGCCGTCGCGCGCACAGCCTGAAAGGGGCGGCGCGCGCGGTCGAGCTGCCCGACAGCGAAGCTGCCGCGCACGAGGCGGAGGCGCTGATCCTGGCGATCGAGCGCGGCGAGCGGGCGATGGACGCAGCGGCGATCGCCGAACTCCGCCGCCTGGCCGATGCAATCGAGGATGGGGCGGCGCCGGACGCCGCCGCTCCCGCGACAGACGCCGAACCGGAACGCCGTGTCGCCGTCGCAGGCCATCGGGTCGAGAATATCGGCCGGTCGCTGCATGTCATGGCAACGCAAATCGCCGAGCAGGGCCTGGTTGCCGAGCGGCTGGCCGCACTGTCCGAGGACCTTGCCGCGCTGTCGCCGCTGTTGTCCGACGCCAGCGACAGCGAAGCGGCGCGCCGCTTGCGCCAGGCGACGAGCGAACTCGACCGGATCCGCCGCCTGCATGGCCGGTTGCGCGACGCCCTCGACCGATCGAGCGCCGAACTGGAGCGTGATGGCGAACGGTTGCTGCTGCAACCCGTGGCGACGCTGTTCGACGGCTATGAACGCGCGGTCCGCGATCTGGCCGCGACGGAGGGAAAGATCGCGCGGCTGCGCACGACCGACACCGAGGGCGAGGCGGATCGGCGGGTCCTGAACGCGCTGCGCGATCCGCTGCTGCACGTCCTGCGCAATGCCGTGCGCCACGGAATCGAGACGCCCGATCGCCGGCGCCTCGTGGGGAAGGAAGAAGCTGGTACGATCACGATCGACACCCGGATCGATCGTGGACGATTAACCATTTCGGTTCGCGACGACGGCGCGGGGCTGGACGATGCGGCGATCGTCGCCCGCGCACGCGCTGCCGGCCTGATCCCGACCGAGGGGCCGACGCCGCGCGGCGCGGCGCTCCATGCCTTGCTGTTCGAACAGGGACTGTCGACTGCCGAGCGGCTGGACGAGGTCGCCGGACGCGGAATCGGCCTGTCGGTGGTGGCCGAGGTCGCACGACGGCTGCACGGATCGGCCGGAATCGCGCCGGGAGCCGGCGGCGGCACCGCCCTGACGATCGCCGTGCCGGTCGCGCTGACCCGGCGCACGCTGCTGCTGGTCGAGGTCGGCGACATGCTGTGCGCCCTGCCGGCCGATGCCGTGCGACAGGTGTTGCGGGTCGATGCCGCGGACCTGTCCCCGAGCGGCGGGGACACCATGCTGCCGGTCGATGGACAGGCGCTGCCGGTATCGCGGCTGGGCGACGTACTGGGAATCGTACAGGAGGAAACGGCCGCGGCGCTCCGCGCGGTAGTGCTGGAGGCGGAGGGCGTTCGACGGGTCCTGATCGTCGATGCGCTCAGCGATGTGCGCGCACTGCTGGTCGGCGATGCGGCCGCAATCGCCGCCGACCTGCCGCTGGTCCTGGGCACCGTGCTGCTGAACGGCGACGTCGTGCTGGTCCTCGACCCGGTGCAGCTGGTTCGCGAACGTGGCGCCGGCCGCGCCGCCCGCCCCTTCGCCCCGCCCCAGGCGGAACTGCAGAGTCGGACGATACTGGTCGTCGACGATTCGATCACCACCCGCACGCTGGAACGCAGCATATTGGAGGCGCAAGGATACCGCGTGCTGGTGGAGGTCGACGGACTGGCTGGACTGGAGCGGCTGCGCTCCGGCCTTGATGCGATCGACCTGGTGGTTGCCGATGTCGAAATGCCGCGCATGGACGGCTTCGCGCTGTTGGCGGCGATACGGAACGATCCGGCACTCAAAACTTTACCGGTCATCATGATGACATCGCGCAACAGCCCCGACGACATCGAACGCGGCCTCAGCCTCGGTGCGGACGCCTATGTGACCAAGCAGGATTTCGATCAGGGAATGTTGATCGGCGTGGTCCAGCAGCTGATCTGACGTCATGGCTGTCCGTCCGACCCCTGCCCGCGTCATGATCGTTGAGGATTCGACGGTCGTCCGCACCCTTCTCACCCATATCGTCGGCAGCGATCCGCGCCTGACGGTCGTCGCCAGTTTCGCCACGGCCGAAGAAGCGATCGACGCACTGCCCACGGTGCGTCCGGATGTCATTTCCATGGACATCCGCCTGCCCGGCATCGACGGGTTGGAGGCGACCCGGCGGATCATGGCCGATCAACCGACGCCGATCGTCGTGATTTCCGCCAGCATGGACGGCGGCGCGATGGGCACCAGCATGGATGCGCTGCGGGCCGGCGCGCTGTCGGTGGTCGAAAAGCCGGTCGGCCTCGGTGACGCCGCCTATGCCCAGGTCGCGCATGAGATCCGCACTCAGCTGGCGATCATGAGCGAGGTCGCGGTGGTGCGGCGGCGAATGCCCGTCAGGCCCACCGCCCCGGTACAGCCGGCCCGGCAACGTACGCCCTCCGTCCTGCTGGTCGCAGCTTCGACCGGCGGGCCACCGGCGCTGGCCCGGCTGTTCGGGGCGCTTCCGGCCAACATGCCCATCCCGGTCCTGCTGGTACAGCATATGGGGGCTAGCTTCATGGCAGGTTTTGCCAGCTGGCTCGGCAGTGTCGTACCACAGCAGGTGGAGATCGCACGTCACGGCGAGCTGCCGCGTGCAGGCATGATCCACGTCGCGCCGGGCGACGCACACCTGATGCTGGCACGCGGCGGGGTCATGCGGGTCGCGACCGATGGCCCGGTCGGCGGGCAACGCCCCTCTGCCACCCGGCTGATCGAAAGTGCCGCGACCGCCATCGACGGCGCGGCGCTGGCCATCGTGCTGACCGGCATGGGCGAAGACGGCGCCCCTGGCGTCCGCGCGTTGCTGACGGCCGGGGGACAGGCGATCGCCGAGGATGCCAGCACGTCGGTGGTCTACGGGATGCCGGCTGCCGCGCACCGGGCCGGCGCGCTGTCGCTGCCGCTCGACCTGATCGCACCGCATGTCCGCCGCATCGTGGAGCGCACCCGATGATCGAGGACGCCGCGATCCTGCTGATCGAGGATTCGGATACGCAGGCGCTGCAGCTGCGCCGCATGTTCGAGCGCGCCGGGTTCCGCATCGACCGGACCCGCGACGCCGAAACCGCGCTCGAAACGCTGAACCACAGCCGCCCCGACCTGCTGGTCGTGGATTATCGGCTGCCCGGCATGAACGGCGACGAACTCGTCCGCATCGTCCGTCAGACGGGTGCCACGCGCACCTTGCCGATCCTGATGCTGACCGGCGACGATGCATCGGATGTCGAGCGACAGGGCCTCGACAGCGGGGCCAACGCCTATGTGCCAAAGCGCGGCGGCGGCGAATTGATCGTGTCGCGGGTTCGCGCCTTGCTGCGCCAGGTACGGGCGCGGCCGCTGGGCGATGGCCCCGCCGCCTCGCTGCGGCAGGCACGGCTGCTGCTGCTGGCCCCGCCGACCGGGATGTCGGAACGGCTCGTCGCGCAGTTGGCGGCGGAGGGCTATCATGTCACCCATGTCGAGGCGATCGACAACGCGCTGAGCGCGATCGATGACGAAGCGGCCGACGGCATCCTCGTCGTCGAAGGCGGCGACGATGCTCGGTTCACCCTGTCCGCGGCGCTGGACGGCCGCCGGACCGAGCGGGCGAGCGGCATCGCGCTGGTCGCGCTTACCGAGGATGCGGAACCGCCAACCGTGCTGGCGGGCCTTGCCGCCGGTGCGGACGATGTCGTGTCGCGCGGGCGCGACGGCGACATGTTGCTGGTCCGCATCCGTGCCATCGTCCGCCGCAAGCTGGCCCGCGACGAAGAGGCCGCCGGCGTCGCCCGCGAACGGATGCAGGCGATCGCGCTGGCACAGGCCCGTGCCGAAGCGGAGTCGGCCGAACGCCTCGCCCGCGCCAATGCCGAACTGGCCGGCGCAAACGCCCTGCTGCGCGAAACCCAGGCCCAGCTGGTGCAGTCGGCCAAGATGGCGTCGCTGGGCGAACTGGTCGCCGGCATCGCGCATGAGATCAACAATCCGCTGGCGTTCATCCTGGCACATCAGGCAACCGTCGAGCGCGCCGTCGCAAACGCCGCCGATGCCGACGACTCCGCCCGCACCGCTTTGCTGACGAAGGCGTCGGACCGGTTGCAGTCGATCCGTTCCGGGCTGACCCGTATCCAGGAACTAGTGGTAAAGCTCCGACGGTTTTCGCGGCTTGACGATGGCGAGGTGTCGATGATCGACATTCCCGACGCGATCGACGCGGTGCTGACGCTGCTCGCCCCGCGCCTCGGCACCGTGGAGGTCGTGCGCGACTATGGTCCGGCACGGATACTCGAATGTTCAGGCGCGCTGGTCAATCAGGTCGTGATGAACATCATTGCCAACGCCGCCGATGCCGTCGATCCGTCGACCGGACGGATCGTCGTCGCCACGGGGTCGGCGGATGGCATGTTCCGCATCCAGATCGACGATAATGGGCCAGGTATCCCGGCGGATCGGCGGGAGCGGGTGTTCGAACCGTTCTTCACGACCAAGGATGTCGGTGCCGGGACCGGCCTTGGCCTAGCCATCGCCTATGGCGTCGTGCGCTCGCACGGCGGCACGATCGCTATCGACCGCGCCGCGCAGGGTGGCGCTTCCTTCACGATCAGGATACCAGAACGCGCATAATGGACACACCCGGTTCCCCGCCTCTGCTATTGCTGGTCGATGACGAGCCCGAGATTCTGGTCGCGCTCAGCGACCTGCTGGAGGACCGCTATCGCATCCTGTCGACCCCGTCTCCGGTCGAGGCGCTGGACCTGGTCCGCGCCCATCCCGACATCGCGGTCATCGTGTCGGATCAGCGGATGCCGGAACTGACCGGCAGTCAGTTTCTGGCCCGCGCCCGCACCACGACCGATGCGGAGGCGATCCTGCTGACGGGCTATGCCGACCTGTCCGCCGTCGTCGCCGCGCTCAACGATGGCGCGATCAGCGGCTATGCGAACAAACCATGGGATGCAGAGGCGCTGATCGCGATGATTGCCGCCGCCGCCGATCGCCACGCCCTGCGGCGGGCATTGGCGTTCGAACGCGCCGCATTTCGCGGGCTGGCCGACGGTTCGGGCGATGTCGTGACGATTCTCGACCGGCAGGGCCAGGTCGTCCGCGGAACGCCCCCGGCCGATGGCGTCGACCCGCGCGACGTAACGGTCGTGGCGCAGGACGGCAGCGACGACGAGGACCGCCATCTGGTCCAGCCCTCCGGCGACCGATGGACACATATCCGCCGCATCCCCTTTGCGATCGGTGCCGAGCGCTATCTGTTGAAGATCGAACGGGACGATACCGCGCGGCGGGTTGCCGAACGGCGGCATCACCAGTCGGAAAAGCTGGAGGCGCTGGGCACCTTGTCCGGCGGTATCGCGCATGATTTCAACAATCTGCTGGCGGCGATCATCGGCAATCTCGAACTGGCCGAACGGCGGATCGACGATCGCGACCGGCTGCAACGTTATCTGGGTGCCGCCGGGGAGGCTGCGGGACGTGGCAGCGCGATCACCCGCCGTCTGCTCAGCTTCAGCCGGCAGCGCGACCTGGCGGCCGAAATCTTCCGGCCCGACGATGTCATCCGCTCGATCGAGGAACTGATCGTCCGCACCGCCGCCGGCCGCATCCGTGTCGCCTACGACTTTGCCGAGCCGGCCTGGGCGGTCAGGACCGATGTCGGGCAGTTCGAACTCGCGATCCTGAACCTGGCGATCAACGCACGCGATGCGATGGATGGCAGCGGCACGGTACGGATCGGCACGATCAACATCGACGATGCCGCCGCGTTCCTGCCCGAATTTGCCGGACCGTTCGTCCGCATTTCGGTCAGCGATACCGGCAGCGGCATGGACAGCGCGGTGCGCGAACGCGTGTTCGAGCCGTTCTTCACGACCAAGGCGCAGGGGGCGGGCACCGGCCTCGGCCTGCCGATGGTTCGGGCGATGGCGCGCGCCGCCGGCGGCGACGTGACGATCGACAGCGAAGTGGGCCACGGCACCAGCATCCACCTGTGGCTGCCCCGGATCGAGGCAGGCCCCGTCGCCAGCAGCCAGCCAGCCAACGGCCCGACCTGCCCCCTGAGGCTGATGCTGGTCGAGGATGATCCCGAAGTCCGCGCGGTCGTCGCCGCGCAGCTGGAAGCCGCCGGCCACAACGTCGTCGTCCACGATTCCGCCCTGCGCGCCGTCGCGATGCTGGAGGCGGGGGACCGGTTCGACATGGTGTTGACCGACTATGCGATGCCCGACCTTTCAGGGATCGACGTGGCGGCACGGGTTCGCGCCTGCTGTCCCGCAACGCCCGTCCTGCTGATTACCGGCTTTGCCGAGATCGGCGATACGCAGATCGGCGTGCCGGTGCTGACCAAACCGTTCACCACCGAACAGCTGCTGAGCGCGATCGCGCTGGCGACCGCTGCTACTCCGGACAGCGCATCCTGCTGAACGGCTGACCATCGGTCACGATCGTCAGCCGGTCGCCCGCGACCTGCAGCGTCTGCGTCGCGGTCCAGCGCTGCCCCTCCCCCTCATAGTCGGCGGTGATGCGAAGCCGGTCGGGGCCGAGCGTCTCGACGCGGCGCACCGCACCGACGCTTTCGTGGAACCACAGTTCGTTCGGGGTGACACGCACCCCCTCGATCGATGCGGCAGGCTGCGCGCAGGCGGCGGCGTCCCGGTTCCACCGCCCGACGAACCGCGCCGGGATGGTTTCCGCCGCCGCTACTGCCGCACTAGGCGGCGGCGCAGGCGTACCGACATAGCCGCAACCGCGCATTGTATGGCCGTCGAGGGTCAGGGTAGCGGTAAAGTCACGCGGCGCACCCGACATATCATCCTCGCAAGGCTTGCGAACCACCCGCACCAGCAGCGCATCCTGCCCATCCCGCGCCACCCATTCGCGCGTATCGGCGGCGACCGCACGACCGGTCCCCCGAAACCGGCGCACCGGCGTGTCGACGCCGGTCAGCGTCATGACGTCGCCAGCGATCCTTACCGTGTAGAATGGTTCGTTGGTCGAAACCGTCAGCGCATCGGGTAACGAGCTGACGATCGCAGGCGATGCGGTGGGTGTCGGCGACGGTCCCGCCGGCGAAGGAAGCGGTGAAGCGGTATTGCCCAACGGGGCCTCCCCGCCCCCGCCACACCCCGCCAGCGCAACGGTGGCGAGCAGGAATGCGATCCGGTCAGCGCGGCGCATCACGGTGTGATCCGATGCTTACGCCATCGTCCCGGCTTGCCAACGCGCCGATCCCGTCCACCGCAAGCTGCGGGGCGGAGTCGGCGGGCCGATGGGCAGGAAAGGCGATAACGTCGTTCACCACCGCCACCTGGCCACCCAGCTGCGTCGCCTCGAACAGCCTGCGTGCGAATGCGGTCGGAATGCGGATACAACCATGCGACGCAGGAAACCCCGGCAGGTTGCCAGCATGAATCGCTACGCCGTCCCAGGTCAGCCGTTGCATGAACGGCATGGGCGCATTGTTGTACAGGTTGGACCGGTGGAACGGCCTTTTCTGCAGGATGGTATATTCGCCGATCGGGGTCATCTTGCCCGGCTTTCCGGTCGACACGGTCGTCACACCGATCAGGCGCTCGCCGCGATAGACGAACGCCATCTGCATCGGCACGCTGACGACGATGCTGACCGCCCCGGGCAGCGCCGGATCATCGGCCCAGCGGTGATCGCCCGGCCGCATCGTCACCGCCGCGCGCTCGACCGCCAGCGCGGCGGGTTCCTGCGCCAGGGTCGGCAAGGGCAGGAACGACAGCAACAGGCTAAGGCGAAGCGCGAGCGTCATGCTCGCCACTATCCTGCAGCGCGCACCGAATGGCAAATTTCGCGGTAACCATATTTGTCGGAGTCGACCGTCCGTTCCCGTAGCGCGACAAGCGGCGGAACGGTTGCGGCCGTGTTAATTGAATGGAAGGCGGTTCGCCCGTATCTCTAAGTCTCAACAATCTGGCGAGGATTTGGATGCGGGACGAAGCAGTTCGATCGCGGCGAGCGGTGCTGAAAGCGGCAGGCGGGTTGGCCGGCGCCGTCCTGGCACAGGGCTGCACGACGAATGCGATCGTACCCATCGCGCAGAACGCTCCCCTCGTTCCGCCGCCGCACCGCCTTGCCTCGGCACCGGTCCCGGCAGCCCCGGTTCGGCAGATGCGCGCGCCGGCAACGGTCAATCCACGCCTGTTCGAACGCGCCGTGGCGTCGCTCGACCGGCATTCGGGGCGGATCGGGCGCTCCGACCGGATCGCCATTGCCGACTTCGCGGTCGATTCCGCCCATCCGCGGTTCCAGTTCATCGACATGCACAGCGGCGTCGTGTCGGCGATGCGCGTCGCCCATGGCAGCGGGTCGGACCCGGCGCATTGCGGATCGCTGACGCGGTTCAGCAACGTGCCCGATTCGAACGCCACGTCGGAAGGCGCGTTCATCACCGACAACTATTATGTCGGCAAACACGGCCGATCGCAGCGGCTGGTCGGGCTGGATCCGACCAATGATAACGCCCTGATGCGGGCGATCGTGGTTCACGGCGCATGGTACGCCAATCCGGAAATGATCGCGCAGCACGGCAAGCTCGGCCGCAGCCAGGGATGTTTCGCGGTAGCCGAAGGCGATCTGGCCCGCGTGTTCGACCTGTTGGGCGAAGGCCGGATGATCTACGCCGCGAAGGTCTGACGGCGGCCCCCTGCCTCTGGCTGATGCCGTTCGGTTCGAACAGCGATCGAGCCTGTCGAACCCAGCGGTCAGGCATGATCACGCGGACGTAGGCGGTTCCGCGCGATGCCATGTCCCGATAAGGTGCGGCCATGACCACGCACCCGTTCCATTCGATCCACAGCCATGGCCTGCTCCGCGTTGGGGCCTGCACCCCGCCCGCCCATGTCGGCGACCCCGCCGCCGGGGCACGCGCCGCGATCGATCTGGCACAACAGGGGCATGACGCGGGCGCAGACCTGCTGGTCTTCCCCGAACTGAACCTCACATCCTACGCGATCGACGACCTGCACCTGCAGGACGCACTGTGCGATGCGACCGAGGCGGCACTGGCGGCGGTGGTCGCAGCCAGTGCCGACCTGCGCCCCGTGCTGCTGCTGGGCGCGGCGCTCCGGCGTAACGGACGGCTGTACAATTGCGCGGTGGCGGTTTCGCGCGGGCGCATCCTAGGGGTCGTGCCAAAGACCTATCTGCCAAATTACCGCGAATATTATGAGAAGCGCTGGTTCGCGCCCGGGGTCGGGCTGACCGGACTGACGATGACGCTGGGGGGTGAGGAGGTGCCGTTCGGGACCGACCTGCTGTTCGCCGCGCGCACGCTGCCCGATTTCATGTTCCATGCCGAAATCTGCGAGGATTTCTGGTCGCCCCTGCCCCCGTCCACCGCCGGGGCGATGGCCGGGGCACTGGTGCTGTGCAACCTGTCGGCGTCCAACATCGTGATCGGCAAGGCGCGCGACCGCGAGATGCTGTGCGCTTCGCAATCGGCACGAACCGTCTCCGCCTATATCTACGCCGCGGCCGGCATCGGCGAAAGCACGACCGACCTGTCGTGGGACGGGCAGGGATCGGTCCATGAACTTGGTGAGTTGCTGGTCCAGTCCGATCGGTTCGACCAGTCGGCGGGCATCGCCTTTGCCGATGTCGATTTGCAGCGGCTGCGGCTGGAGCGGATGCGCACCGGCACGTTCAACGATTGTGCGGCGGCCAGCGGCCATCCCGAAACGCGGTTCCGCCGGATCGATTTCGACCACGTGCCGGCGGAAGGCGACATCGGCCTGCTGCGCCCGGTACGGCGCTATCCGTTCGTGCCGAACACGCCCGATCGGCTGGACGACGACTGCTACGAAGCGTTCAACATTCAGGTCGAGGGCCTTCGCAAGCGGCTGGTCGCGTCGGGCACGAAGCGGCTGGTGATCGGCGTGTCGGGCGGGCTCGATTCCACCCATGCCCTGATCGTCGCGGCCAAGGCATTCGACCGTCTCGGCCGCCCGCGCACTGACATACTGGGCTTCACCATGCCCGGCTTTGCGACGGGCGAAGCGACGAAGGGCAATGCGTGGAAGCTGATGCGCGCGCTGGGCATTAGCGGTGACGAGATCGACATCCGCCGGGCGGCGCGCCAGATGCTCGGCGACATGGGACACCCCTTTGCCAGCGGCGAGCCGGTCTATGACGTGACGTTCGAAAATGTGCAGGCCGGGCTGCGCACCGACTATCTGTTCCGTCTGGCCAATCAGCGTGAGGCGCTCGTGCTGGGTACCGGCGACCTGTCGGAACTGGCGCTGGGCTGGTGTACCTATGGTGTCGGCGACCATATGAGCCATTACGGCGTCAACGCCGGCGTGCCCAAGACGCTGATCCAGTATCTCATCCGCTGGGCGATCCGCACGGACCAGTTCGACCGCGATACCGATGCAGTTCTCGACGCGATCCTGAATACCGAGATTTCGCCGGAGCTGGTTCCCGCCAGTGCCGATGGCCGGATGCAGAGTACCGAGGATCGCGTCGGCCCCTATGCGCTGAACGATTTCTTCCTGCATCATATCGTCCGCTATGGGCAGTCGCCGTCGAAGGTCGCCTTTCTGTGCTGGCACGCGTGGCGCGATGCTGCCGCCGGGCGCTGGCCGATCGATTTCCCCGAAACGGCAAAGGGCGCCTACGACCTGCCGACCATTGCGAAATGGCTGGAGAAATTCCTGTGGCGCTTTTTCCAGACGAGCCAGTTCAAGCGGTCGGCGCTGCCCAACGGACCGAAGGTGTCGGCCGGCGGGGCGCTGTCGCCGCGTGGCGACTGGCGCGCGCCGTCCGATGGGGTGGCGACGGCGTGGGTCGAGGAGCTGCAGGCGAACCTTCCGCCGCTTTGAGGGTTCCACTTCGCCATCGAAAAGACGTCATTCTAGCGAAGGCTGGGATCTCCCCCGTGACAGGACGGGAGATGAGCCGCTCGAGGCCCCAGCCTGCGCTGCGGCGACGCTTTAGCGACCAGGGGCAATCCCTACCCCTGCGCCCGCGCCGTCTTTTCCGACGCCGACCCGCCCAATGCCCAGCGCAGCATCCGCGCCATGCCCTGCGCGCCGGCACGTACCCCCATCGGCGCGCTGCTGCGGAGTGCCAGCATCGCCCGCGCCCAGGGGGGCAACAGGTCGATCGCCGCAGCGGTATTGAGCGCGCCGAACCCCTTCAGCAGCGGATTGGGCAGCGGCTGGAGGAGCAGCGCGTCGCGGACCGTCCGGGTCCGATCGTCACAGCGCAGTTCGCTTCGAACCGCCCGCAGCCACGCATCCACCGCTGCCCGGCTGTCGGGCACGTCCCGCGCGCCCAGCCGCTCGGCGACCACGACATTCTCGGCGAAATACCGGTCCTGATCGGCTCGCGACAGGTGCGGGTCATGATAGCGCATATACGCTCGCAGGAACGAGTCCGTCTCCGCGACATGGACCCAGGTCAGCAGATGCGGATCATTCGCGTCATAGGGCGTGCCATCGGGCAAGACGCCGTGAACCCGGTCGTGGATATGGCGGACATGGGCGATCAGCCGTTCCGCCTCCGCCGTGCTGCCATAGGTCGTGGCAGCGATGAACTGCGCGGTGCGCTTCAACCGGCCGAGCATGTCGTGGCGAAAGTTGCTGTGGTCCCACACCCCGGCCAGCGCGCCGGGATGCAGCATCTGCAGCAGCAGCGCGGTCGTCCCGCCGATCATCATCGACGAAAAATCGCCATGCACCCGCCAGCTGACCGACGCCGGCCCGAACAGCCCGTCATCACCGGGCGGCCGCCGCAGGTCGATCGCGCCGTCGCCGGCTCCGGTGAGGCGACGGACCTGGCCGGCGATTGTCTGGCGAATGGGGTTCATGGGGCGGAAACGTATGGAGCGCGGCAGCGGGTCCGATCGTTACGGAACCAAATCGCTCGTTCGCGACCTTTGTCGCCACGTCCTCGAACCGACAGGTCTGTTCATGTCCTCACCCCCCAGCCCGGAAAAGCCGCTCGACATCGCGCAGCGCCAGGCGGCGATGTCGGGCCGGGAAATGCACGATCCGGGCAACGGCATCTTCTTCGCCGCGGTAAAGACGACGCGGATGCCGATGATCGTGACCGACCCCAATCTGCCTGACGACCCGATCATCTTTGCGAACCCGGCGTTCCTGAACATGACGGGCTATGATGCCGACGAGGTGCTGGGGCGCAATTGCCGCTTCCTGCAGGGGGCCGACACCGACCGCGACACCGTGGCGGAAATCGGACGGGCGATCCGAGAACAGCGCGAAACGTCGGTGGAGATCATCAATTACAAGAAGAATGGCAGCGCCTTCTGGAACGCGCTGTTCATCTCGCCGGTGTTCGATGGCGATGGGCGGCTGCGCTATCATTTCGCGTCGCAGCTGGACGTGACGCGCCGCCGCGATGCCGAGGAAGCGTTGCGCCAGGCGCAGAAGATGGAAGCGGTCGGACAGCTGACCGGCGGCATCGCGCATGACTTCAATAACCTGCTGACCGTGATCCAAGGGTTCACCGACGTCCTGCTGAACCAGATCGAACGCGGCGACGACCGGCCGCTTGCCCCCGACCGCGCCCGCCGGTCGCTGCGCGCGGTCATGGAGGCGGCCGATCGTGGCGCGGAACTGACGCAGCAGCTGTTGGCCTTTTCCCGGCGGCAGAAGCTGTCCGGACGGGTCACGAATGTCGACGACCTCATCCGGGCGCTGCTGCCCATGCTGAACCGGACGGTCGGCGACGCATCGATCACGATCGAATTCGAACCCTGTGGCGAACATTGCAACGCCCGGATCGACCCGGTGCAGGCCGAGGCGGCAATCATCGGCATCGTGATGAATGCCCGCGACGCGATGCCCGATGGCGGCACGATCACCCTTTCGGCCGAGCACGTCACGCTGGACGGTACCGACCGCCGCTATGGCGACAAGCTGAGCGGCAAGTTCGTCGCGCTGTCGATCGCCGATACCGGCACCGGCATGTCGGAGGAGGTCCGCGCCCGCGTGACCGAACCGTTCTTCACGACCAAGGATCAGGGCAAGGGCACGGGCCTCGGCCTGTCGATGGTCTATGGTTTCATGAAGCAGTCCGATGGTGCCCTTCACATCGAATCGCATGAAGGCAGCGGAACGACCGTTTGCCTGCTGTTCCCCGCAGCCAGCACGGTCGCCGAACCGATCCGGCAGCAGCGCGCGCGCAGCGACATCGACATGGAGGGCGACGAAACCGTGTTGATCGTCGAGGACCAACGCGACGTCGGCGATCTGGCCGAGGCGATCCTGAAGGATTTCGGCTATGGCGTGCTGCGCGCGAACAATGGCCCGGAAGCGATCACGGTGCTGGAAAGCGATGCCGCGATCGACCTGTTGTTCACCGATCTGATTATGCCCGGCGGCATGAACGGCGTGATGGTCGCCCGCAAGGCGCGGCGGATGCGCCCGCGGCTGAAGGTGTTGCTGACCACCGGCTATGCCGAGGCATCGATCGAACGGGTCGACGCGCGCGGAACCGAATTCGACCTCATCGGCAAACCCTATAAGCGGGTCGATCTGGCCATGCGCGTCCGGCAGGTGCTCGATGGCCCGACCGGTACCGGTTGATGATCGGCGTGTTCGGTTATAGTGCAGTACCTTCCCGCCACGATCCCCATCGCCGGGCAGCCATATGACGACGAAAGGGCTCCGCTTGGCGACCAGTGCAAATGCCCAGGATAGCGGGTTGGTGACATCGCCATCCGACCTGGGACATGACCTGACGATCTGCGATCGCGAACCGATCCATATGCCGGGCGCGATCCAGCCGCACGGCGTGTTGCTGATCGTCGAGCCGATCGACGGCACGATCGTCGGCGGCGCGGGTGACGTGCCGGCACTGCTCGGCGCACAATGGCTGGGCGGATCGGTCCGCGCCCTGATCGGCGATGCCGGGCTGGCGGTGCTGCGCTCGACCGTCAGCGGGCCGGTAATGCTGACCCCCGTCGTCCCGCAACCGATGTCGATCGTCGCCAGTCGCGAGGGACGGTTCTGGCTGATCGAACTGGAACCCAGCGCGCCGGGCGAACCGGGCACCGACGACGCGCTGGCATGGATCGAACATGGCGGAGAGGAATTTTCGCGATCGGCCGATCTGGACGACCTGACCGCGCGGGCGGCGACGATCTTCTCGCGGCTGACCGGGTTCGACCGGGTGATGATCTACCGATTCCTCGACGATGATTCGGGGAAGGTGGTGGCCGAACGCCATGCCCCCGACATGGACGGGTTCCTGAACCACCATTTCCCGGCGTCAGACATTCCGCGTCAGGCACGCGCGCTGTACGTCCGCAACCGCGTCCGGGTGATCCCCGATGCATCCTATGTCCCGGCGCCGATCATCGGCATCGACCCCGCGCTGGTCGACATGGACCTCAGCAATGTCGGCGTTCGTGCCGTATCGCCGATCCACGTCCAATATCTGAAGAATATGGGCGTCGCCGCATCGGCGTCGGTCTCGATCGTCAAGGACGGCATATTGTGGGGGCTGGTCGCGTGCCATCATCGCACCCCGCGCAGCCTGTCCTATCTGCAGCGCAAGACCTGCGAACTGATCGCGGCGTCGTTCGCGCAACAGGTCGGCGCCAAGGAAGAGGCGGCAGAATATCGCGAACGCCTGCGTCTGCGCACTGCCGAGGATGCGCTGGCACAGCGTCTGGCGCAGGAATATGACCCCGAACAGATGTCGGCGCTGATCGCCAGCGACCTTCAGCGGCTGCTCCATGCCGATGGCTTCGTACTCCAGCGGGGGCCGAAGCTGCATTCGAGCGGCCATGTACCGCCCGCGGATGCTGTTGCCGACATCCTGCAATGGGTCCGGACGCAGGGCAGCATCCTGCTGCAGACCGCCGCGCTGGAACAACGGTTGCCGGCCGCGCGTGCCTATCGCGACCTCGCCAGCGGACTGCTCGCCATCACCCTGTCGGCGGACGAGCCGGTCGTGCTGCTGTGGTTCCGGGCAGAGACGCTGCAGACGATCCAATGGGCCGGTAACCCGCACAAGGCGGTTGGGCAGGCGACGGACCAGCCGCTGAGCCCCCGCGCCTCCTTCGCTGCGTGGAGCGAGGAAATCCGCGGACGCGCCAGGCCGTGGAGCGCGGCGGAGACCGAGGCGGCGCACCGCCTGTCGCGGCTGTTGTTCGACGTGCGGCAGCGCCGCCGAATCGGCGAGTTGAACCGGGAACTGACCCGCGCCGTCAGCGACAAGGACGCGCTACTCGCGCAGCAGGAAACGCTCATCAAGGAAGTGAACCACCGGGTGCAGAACAGCCTGCAGCTAGTCGTCGCATTCCTGGCGATGCAGGCCCATGCCGAAAATGATGAGACGCTGACCCGCCATCTGGGCGAGGCGCAGCGGCGATTGTCCGCGGTCGCGCTGGTCCATCGCCGGCTCTATTCAGATGACACGGTGACGGTCATCGATCTCGGCCGCTATATCGAGGACCTGTTGGCCGAGATGCAGTCGTCGATGGGTGCCGAATGGACCGGGCGGCTGACCATGGACCTGGCGCCGCTGCTCATCACCGCCGATGCCGCGGTGCAGATCGGGCTGGTG
>CAJYRU010000422.1 GCA_913777295.1 uncultured Sphingomonas sp.
GTCGCGCGACACCAGCGGCATCAGCGACGTTACCGCGCCACCCGCAATGCCGACCGTCAGGCAGCTGAGCAGCACTGTTCTGGTCGGGGGCGAATGGATGATGTAGCGGACCCCCGACTGGATCGCCCAACCGATCCGCTCGGGAGGCAGCCGCGGTTCGTCGGCACGACGCCGCCACGCGAGCATCGCGGCGACCATCGGCAGATAGCAGACCGTCATGGTCAGGAAGGCGGCTGTCGACCCAGCAGCGGCGACGACTGCGCCGCCGATGGCCGGGCCCAGGCTTCGCGCGATATTGTAGCTGACGGAATTGAGCGCCACCGCCGAGGGAAGATCATGCGACGGCACCTGCTCCCCAACTGACGCCTGCCACGACGGAGCGAACATCGCGGTCGCCGTGCCGATGACGAAGCATAATCCGACGAGCAGCGCCGGCGTCAGCAAGTGCCGATAATCGGCAAGCGCCAGCACCACCGATGCGACGAGCGTGAAGCCGAGCGTGATCAATGCCACCCTACGTCGGTCGTAGGTGTCCGCGATCGCCCCCGCCGCTATCGAAAACAGCATGTAAGGGAGCATCAGCGCGGCCTGGACGAGTGCCACGTCCTGAGCCCGGCCGCTCATCGTCGTCATGGCCCAGCCGGCGCCGACACCGTTGATAAGCAGGCCGAAATTGGAAAACAGGCTCGCGGACCAGATGCGGCGAAAGACCCCGTGGCGCAGCGGCGCGAGCAGACCGCCCGGCGGCCCCGCGCCGGTCATTCGAACCGGTAGTATGCGAGTTCCTCGCCGACGCGGCGCACGAAACGCGCCGCATCGGCGCCATTGATGACACGGTGATCGTAGCTGAGCGACAGCGGCAGCATCTGCCGCCATTCGATTGCGCCGTCCGCCCCTGGCATCGGACGCGTCTGAAGCCGCGTCATGCCGAGGATCGCGACCTCCGGCGCGTTGACGATCGGGGTGAACGCCGTGCCGCCGATATGCCCGAGCGAGGAGATGGTCATACTGCCCCCCGTCATCTCCGCCATCGACAACCCCTTGGCCCGCGCCCGAGCCGACAGGCCACCGATCTCCTCCGTGATCGCGGCCGGCGTCTTGGTGTCGCAATCGCGGACGACACCGACCAACAGACCGTTCGGCGTATCGATCGCCACGCCGATATGGATGTAATCCTTCCAGACCAGCGATTTGCCGTCGGCCATCAGCGAGGTGTTGAACACGGGATAGGCGCGCAGTGCCGCCGCCACGGCCTTGACGACGGGAACGAGCAGCGTCGCCTTGACATCCGGATTGGCGGCGTTCCATGCCTTGCGAGCCGTTTCGAGCGCCGTGACGTCAACCTCGTCATGATGCGTGACATGCGGAATCGCTACCCAGTTGCGGCCCAGGAAGCTGGCGGTGAGCTGCTGGATACGTCCCAGCTTGCGGACCTCGACCGGCCCAAATTCGGCAAAATCCTGCTCCGGCCAGGGGGCCAGCGTATCAAGATAAGCGGCCATCGGCGCCCTACCCTTTCGATCGAAAACGCCCAAACCATGCAACCCCCGACCCACAGCGTCGAGCGAAGGTTGCGAGCATCGGATACGTGATGGAAAGCGCCGCCCCTTGATCGCAGCTGCCACGGTTGCTTCTAGTCGGATGCGGACCACCACCGGCAATCGGCTCCGCGCGGAGACGACGATGGACCTGCAGCTCGGTAAAGAGCTCGACGAATTTCGACACATGGTGCGGGCGGCCGTGGCGGAAGATCTGCCCGCCGACATGCGAGCGCGGCAGCGCGCCTTCGGCGGCCTGCAGAGCGAGAACCTGGATTCGCTGACATGGGCTGCGATCCTTGCCAGACGCGGATGGTCTGTCCCTCACTGGCCGGTCGAATATGGCGGCCAAGACTGGACACCGCTGCAGAAATTCGTGTTCGAGGACGAACTGTCCAGCGCCTGGGCACCCGATGTGAACTGGGGAGGGACGCACATGGTCGGCCCTGTCATCTACACTTTCGGGACGCAGGCGCAGAAAGAACGGTTCCTTCCTGATATCCGTGAAGGTAAATGTTTTTGGGCTCAGGGGTTTTCCGAGCCGGGCAACGGGTCGGATCTTGCCAACCTACGTACTGGCGCAGTGCTCCAGGGCGACCGTTACATCGTCAATGGGCAGAAGATCTGGACCAGCGGCGCGCACGATGCCGCCTGGGGCTTCTTCCTGGTCCGCACGGATCCGACGGTGAAGGCGCAGCGCGGCATCTCATTCTTGCTGATCGACCTCAAGAGCCCAGGCATCACGATCCGCCAGATCCCCGAGATCAACGGTGAGGCGGACCTGTGCGAAATCTTCCTCGACAATGTCGAGGTGCCAGTCGGGAATCTTGTCGGCGAGCCCGGCATGGGCTGGACCTATGCCAAGTTCCTGCTCGATCACGAGCGGACTACCAGTTCGTTCATCTTCTGGAACAAACGCGAGTTGCGCCGTACGCGGGCGATCGCCCAGGCAGAGACGCTCGATGGCGTGCCGCTTGCGCAGCTGCCCCAGTTCCAGTCCCGCTTGATCCGGCTCGAGGCGGAGGTCGCGGCGCTTGAATGGTCAGTCCTGCGCGTCCTCGAGACCGAGGAATTCACCCATAATCTGACGGCGGTCGCCTCCACGCTTAAGGTTTCGGGCTCACGCCTTCAGCAGGCGATCACCGAACTCCAGGTCGATCTGTACGGCGCCTTGTCCATGCGCAGTTTTCCGATCGAACTGGCGCACCAGCGGCCCAC
>CAJYRU010000423.1 GCA_913777295.1 uncultured Sphingomonas sp.
TTCCCCCCGAGCTGGCCCAAGGCCTGTTCGCCACTCCGGGCGAGCACAAGGTCGTCATGCGCTTCTCGACCAACGCGGGCGACATCCTGCCGGACACCATCAGCCTGCCGCGCGGTCTGGCGCTGAAGGTCATGGACGTCGAGGGCGAACGCCTGCCCGGTGCCGACGGACGGACGCAGGACTTCGTCATGGTCAACGGCCCGGTCTTCCAGAACAAGACCGCCGGCCAGTTCCTGGGCAACCTGAAGCTCCTGGCCGGCACTACCGACAAGCTCGAGGGCACCAAGGAGGCGATGTCGAAAGTGCTGCGCGGCGTGAACACCGTGCTGAGCGCGGTCGGGATCGAGAGCCCGAAGGTGCAGACGCTTGGCGGAGCACCCAACTCCGATCCGCTTGGCGAGACCTACTTCAGCGTTACGCCGTTCCGCTATGGCGACTATATCGCCAAGTTCGCGGTCTTCCCCGTGTCCAAGGACCTGACCGATCAGACCGGTACGACGATCGATGCCAGCACCCGCCCTGACGCGCTGCGCGACGTCATCCGGACAGAAGTCCAGGTGCTCGAGATGGAATGGGAGGTGCGGGTCCAACTCTGCCGCGACCTCAAGGAACAACCGGTGGAGGATCCGACCGTCGAGTGGCAGCAGGACGATGCGCCCTTCCAGACCGTAGCGACCATTCGAGTGGCCAAGCAGGACAGCCTGAGCGAGAGCAAATTCCAGCAGATCAACGAGGAGATGCGCTTCTCGATCTGGACCGGGCTTGCCGCGCACCGACCGCTTGGGAATATCAACCGCGCCCGCAACGAGACCTACCGCCACTCCGCCGACTTCCGTGCTCGCGTGAACGGCTGCCCCTACCACGAGCCTGCTGGCGGTCGTGCCTAATTGGCAAAGGTAGCGGGCGGCCCCTCGACGCTCAACGTTGGCAGGTCAGCGCGGAGATTAACGGGGCGCTGGCCGTTCTAACCGTGGCCCTATCGATGCACCCAAAGCACTGATGGGACGGCAGGAGTCACCATCGCACGCAAAAGACTGGACCGCCGGGAGGCAGACGAATGCCGATGATTACCGCTGGCGACCTGAACATGGAGGTGTCGCTTTACGGCGCGGAGGAGGGGCAGCCGTTGCTCCTCATCCACGGCTGGCCGGATGACGCCTCGACATGGGATCAGGTGGCACCCGCGCTGGCCGCGGAAGGGTTCCGCGTCATCGTCCCAACGCTGCGTGGGTTCGGCGCCACACGCTTCCTCAACAACAATACCTCGCGAAACGGCAACAGCGCGATGCTCGCGATCGACATGATCGCGCTGCTCGACGCGCTCGGCATCGACCGCTTCATGGTCGCCGCGCACGATTGGGGGTCGAACACCGCCGAAGCACTTGCGGTCGGTTGGCCGGAGCGGGTGGAGCGGATGGCCATGCTGTCGACCCCGCCCCGGCTCGGCGGCATGGCGACGCCGCCATTCGAGCAGACCCAGCGGCAATGGTATCACTGGTTCATGGCCACCGCGCGCGGGGCGGAAGCGGTGCGTGCAGACCGGCGCGGGTTCACCCATTTGCATTGGGTCAATTGGTCGCCACCGGGATGGTTCGACGAGGTGACGTTCGACCGTGTCGCCCGGTCGTTCGACAATCCCGACTGGGCCGACGTGACGCTCCACAGCTATCGCGCGCGCTGGGGCGAAGCGGAAACTGATCCACGAAGCGTCTGGCTGGAGGACAAGGTCAAGGCGACCATGACACTGTCTCTGCCGACGCTTTACATCCACGGCGATGCCGATGGCGTCAATCCGCCCTCGACCGCGCAGCACGTGCCAGCAAAATTCGCTGGGCCGTTCGCGCGCATTACCATGACCGGGATCGGCCATTTTCCGCAGCGCGAAAACCCGCAAGCGGTGGTGCGCCACCTCCTTAGCCTCTTCGGCGGCAATCCCGCCGCGCTCACCGACACGATCGACAGGAGCCTGACCATGAAAAAAGCAGCACCTTATGCCGCCGGGATTGCCGCCATCGGCCTGGTTGCCGCTGCCGCAGCCGGCGTCGCCCATGCCCAGGGACGCAGCGCGCAGCTTACTCAGGTGGCGCAGTTCGATCATCAGGCGACCGGCGTCGCCGTGACCGAGGATGGCCGGCGCTTCGTCAACTTCCCCCGCTGGACCGACGACGCACCGATCTCCGTTGCCGAGGTAATGAAGGACGGCAGCTTGCGCCCTTATCCCAACGCCAAGTGGAACAGCTGGCGCAACTCCCGCGCCAACGAACTACCGGTCGGCGACTATTTCGTCTGCGTGCAATCGATCGTGCCCGACGGCCACGGTAATCTCTGGGTCCTCGATCCTGGCGCGCCCGGCAACGAGAAGATCCTCGAAGGTGCACCCAAGCTCGTCCGCATCGATCTGACATCGAACACGGTGACGAAGACGATCCTGGTCCCCGGCGACGTGGCGCTGCAGGGCACCTACCTCAATGACATCCGCTTCTCGCCCGATGGCAAGACCGGCTACATCACCGACAGCGGCACGCGCGGCGCGATCATCGTCGTCGACCTGGAAAGTGGCAAGAGCCACCGCGCGCTCGACGGGCACGCCTCGACGCAGATCGACAAGACGGTGAAGGTCACGCTCGACGGCAAGCCGCTCGTCCGTCCCGATGGCCGCCAGCCAGCCTTCGCCGCCGATGGTATCGCGATCTCCAAAGACGGCAAGACGCTGTACTACCAGGCGCTGACCGGCAAGACGCTCTATTCGATCGACACCGTCAAGCTGCGATCGTACGTCACCGATTCCGACCGGGCGGCAGCCGTGAAGACGGTCGCGCAGACCCACGTCGCTGACGGCTTGTGGATGAGCAAGGCGGGCGTCCTCTACCTCACCTCTCCGACCGACTATGCGATCAAGCGGCTGAACGGCGCGACCGTCGAGACGGTGCTGACCGACCGCCGGCTGCGCTGGCCCGACACCTTCTCCGAAGGGCGTGACGGCACGATGTACGTCACCGCCAGCCATATCCAGGACACCAACTGGTTCACGCCCGGCGCACCGCCGTCGATCAAGACGCAGCTATTCTCCTTCGCGCCCGCCAAGTGATCGGACATCCCATGACCTATCTACGCTATTCGCCCGACATCGAAACACCGGAGACCGACGAACAGGAGAGCATCGACGGCATCATCCAGGGCATGACCCAGGAGAGCCAGACCGTCGAGAAGCGCGACGGGCATGCGGTACGGGCGAGCCATGCCAAGAGCACGGCCTGTGTAATTGGCAAGCTCATTGTCGCGCCCGGATTGCCGCCCGAACTCGCCCAGGGCCTTTTCGCGGAACCCGGCACGTTCGATGTCGCGGTCCGCTTCGCGCAGGGGCCGGGCGAGAAGCTCGGCGATCGCGTCTCGACGCATCACGGCATGTCGATCAAGGTCTTCGGCGTCGAGGGCACGAAGCTGCCCGGCCATGACGCGCCGACGCAGGACTTCGTCCTCGCCAGCGGTACGACCTTTCCGGCGGGGACGGCCATGGGCTTCCTCTCCCAAGCCAAGAAGATCGGGCTGACCGTGCCTATGCCCGAAGGGGTGAAGAGTGCGGCCGCTTCTGTCGCCCGCAACATCAACAAGGTGCTAAACGCCGTCGGCGCGGGTTCAAGCCCGACACTGGACTTTTACGGCCACCCATTCAGCCACCCGCTGGTCGAGGCATATTTCAGCCAGTGCCCGGTCCGCTTCGGCGACCACGTCGCCAAGATCGGGGTCTTTCCCGTCGCACCCGAGCAGAAGGCGCTCGCCGATTGGCGGCTCGACCCGCATCAGGACGAGGATGGCTTCCGCCATGCCGCGGTGGATTACTTCGAGCGCAAGGATGCGGTGTTCGAGCTTCGAGCGCAGCTATGGACTGATGCCGAAACGCAGCCCATCGAGGACACCTCTGTCGACTGGCCGACGAGCGAAAGCCCGTATCGCACCGTCGCTACGATCCGATTGCCGCGGCAGTCGGCCTATGGTCCTGAACGCGTCCGCTATTTCGACGAGGTGATGACGTTCCGCCCGGCCCATAGCCTCGAGGTCCATCGCCCGCTGGGCGGCGTGATGCGTGCGCGCATGCAGGTCTATCAGGCACTCAGCGACTTCCGCCATCGTGAAAACGGCATCGCGGCCGCCAACACCCATAACATTCAGGACATTCCGGCCTGAGCTGGAACGCCAGTGCTGATCAGAGTGAGAGGACGATCATGAAGCTGCAAGAGACCCACCACGTTCAGGCGGAGAGTGCATGATGGCGCGCTTTTCCAACAAGGTCGTCGTCATCACCGGTGCCGCCTCCGGGATCGGTGAGGGCGCCGCGCGCCGCTTCGCCGAGGAAGGCGCGACGCTGGTGCTGGGCGACATCGACAAGGCCGCGCTCGACAAGCTGGCGGGCGAATTGCATGTCACAGTTGAAACCCGCGAGACCGACGTGTCGGACCGCGCGGCATGCGAAGCACTGGTCAAGGCTGCGATCGATTGCTTCGGTCGGATCGACGTGCTGGTCAACGACGCCGGCGTCGATCATCTCGGCAAAGTCGATGAAGGCGACTTCGCCGAATTCACCAAGGTGATTGAGACCGACCTCTACGGCGTCGTTCACATGAGCCGCGCGGCGATTGCGCACCTGCGGCAATCCAAGGGCTGCATCGTCAACGTCTCATCGGTGTCGGGGCTAGGCGGCGACTGGAACCACAGCTTCTACTGCGCGGCGAAGGGGGCGGTAAGCAACTTCACCCGTGCGTTGGCGATGGACGAAGCGAAGCACGGCGTCCGCGTCAACGCGGTCAACCCGTCGCTCACCTACACTGCGCTGACCGCGGGCATGAAGGAACAGCCTGAACTGATCGCCAAGTTCGAAGAGCGCATCCCGTTGGGCCGCGGTGCTGAGTCCGCCGACATCTCGGGGGTAATCGCGTTCCTGGCGAGCGAGGATGCGCATTTCGTGACGGGCGTGAATCTGCCGGTCGATGGCGGCCTGACCGCGTCAAACGGGCAACCGCCGCTGTCATGATGAATAGTGGGCGGGCCCTTACGCCCGCCCACTATTTCAGATTTGACCATGTCGCCGACGCCAAATCCATGACGGGTCAATTTTCTCAAGCTGACAGAGCTTAGATTGCAGTAAATTTGACCCATGTGTGGACGGCCCTCCGTTGGCAAGCTTGAACAGTCGCGCTGCAATGCTGGTTGGTGCGGCCATGTGTCCGACCTGTTGGTGCGGCGCATGGTGCCGCTGGCCGTAATGCCATTCGCGCG
>CAJYRU010000424.1 GCA_913777295.1 uncultured Sphingomonas sp.
CGCCAAGGGAAGCATCGACTTGTCGAGCGACGAAGCGATTGCTATTCGCTTGCGCCATGCTGCCTCCGCCCGAACTCCTCCGCGTCACCACCCCCCGCGTCGCCTGCGACGGTGCCGGCGACATCGCTCCTGCGCTGGGCCATCCGCGCGTGTGGTTGCAGATCGACGAGACGGGCTATGTCGATTGCGGCTATTGCGACCGGCGCTTCGTGCTGATCGGCGGCCCCGCCGATGGCGCGGATCATTCGCAGTTGAAGGATCACGGCGACGGCGCCGGCCGCTGACGAGCGGATTGCGGGCGTGACGAAATGCGTGCCGCGAGGTTGCGGGGCGGTGACGGTTTGATGCCTGCGCCGACGCGACAGTCAGCTTTCTGGAGTTTGCTCCACGCACGTCGAAGCGGTGCCGGCTCTACCACTGGAAGTTAATCCATCCGGTCGAAACGGGCGTCATCCCGGCGAAGGCTGGGATCTCCCGATTGTAGCGCACGGCAGGAGCCGACGAGGCCCCCAGCCTTAGCCGGGGTGAAGGCTCCATGCTGATGGATCAAAGGCTGGACAACCGCTTTCTCCCCATCGTCGCTGCCGCGCAGGCGGGAGTCCATATGCGCCAACGTCGCGAATCCATTCGAAGCGGCAGCGGCTATGGATTCCCGCCTGCGCGGGAATGGCGAACATTCGCGAGGGACGCTGAATATCGATCCGGCGCGGGGTACGGCCCGACCCTCAATCGCCTCAGAAGCTGTACGCCACGCCGACCGCGCCCAGCCACTGGCTGCTCGACCCGTTGCGCGCGACGATCGGGCTGTCGGCGAAATCGTTCAGCAGCTTGCGATAGACGACGGTGCCGAACAGCTGCCAGCCCGACCGCAGGTCGCCGCTGATCGAATGGCCGCCGATCGCGCCGACGGTCCAGTTCTTCCACCCGCCGCGCGCGTTGTAGATCGGCAACCCGCTGGCCAGCGACTGGGCCTGGGTGATCGAGAAATAGTTATCGGCATAGCCTTCGCCGACCCGCTCGCCCGACACGAAGATGCCGGCGATCGCCTTCAGGCTCAGCGGCGTGACATAGGTGACGGTGGGCGCGAGGACGGTCGAGCCATGACCGCCGGCCACGTCCTTGCGATAGCTGAGCGAGGCGGACAGCCGGTCGAATTGCGAGGTGATGACCCCGGTCTTGCCGATACCGACATAGCCGCCCAGCTCGACGGCGGTGCCGACCTTGCCCAGCGCGCGGACCTGCGCGTCGTCGATGCCCTTGGTCGTGTTGCGGTTGAGGTTGATGACCGCGATCGGCCCCGCCTGGAAATCCCAGGTCGGGCCGACGCCGTCGCGGATCAGGTCGACGCTGGCGCGGTTGCCGGCCAGCAGGAAATTGAACCCCGATACGCGGCCGGTCGCGGCCGGCACGGGCGAGAAGCTGTAGTCGTCCGACCCTTCATAATCGGGCAGCACGGCGGCACCCAGGCCGACGACATAGAAGTCGCCGCCGGTATCGTCGTTGGGCAGGGCGGACGCGGGCACGGCCGGACCGGCTGCCTCCTGCGCAAGCGCGGGGGTGGCGAGGGCAGTGGCGGCGGTCAGGACGGCAGCGAAAATGGCGCGCAAGGGCGTGGCTCCAGGAAGATATTTCACCCCCGTAACGCTACCCCGCCGACTTCGGTCCGTGATTCCTACTATAGCAGGTAGCGAATCCGTACCTGTTGCATGGTTACATCACCCGCCAGCGGGAATTCCGCCGCGCTGAACTTGGGCGGGCCGAAACGGATCACCGGATTGCGCGAAAAGCCGAAGCCCTCGCGCGGGATGCCGGCAAAGGTGTCGAGCTTCGCATTGTTGTTTTCGTCATGGATCACCGACACGGCATAATCGCCGCGCCCCAGCCCGGCGATCCGCACACCCGGCGCGCCGGCGGGAAAGGTGCGGGTGACGGCGTTGCGATCGTCGGTACAGCCGGGAAAATTCTTGGGGTCGGCGGTCAGGCAGAGGCGGATCACGCCCTTGGTCGAGCGCAGGTCGCTGACCCGGACGTCAAGCGTGCCGGTCGGCATGGCGCCCGGCAGGGTCGCCAGCGCCAGCACCGCCAGCGCGACGCGCCGCACGCGCCCGCTCCTTCTCGAAATCGCCAAGGCCGCCATCGGTGCCGCACAGCCGGTCCCAGAAGCGGAAATAGAGCCCGAAATTGCAGCCATAGCGTTCATGATGCCTCTGATGATGGCTGGCGGTAATCAGCCAGCCGCCCAATCGCCCCGCCCACATAAATCTCGGGAACATTTCCCAGCCCATATGGTTGGTGACGCCCATAACCGTCATGACCGTCAGCACCAAGGCGAGTGCGCCGATGTGAATCGGAATGACGAAGACCAGTAGCGGAATTACCACAGCACCGGTCAGCGCCTCGATCGGGTGGAACGCCATCGCCGCCCACGCGGTCGGCGGGCGGCTGGCATGGTGGACGGCATGGGCGATGCGAAACCATTTCGGCCGGTGCATCCAGCGGTGCGTCCAGTAGAACCAGGTGTCGTGCGCAAAGAGATAGAGCAGCACCGACAGCGGCAGATACCAGAGCGGCCAGGCGTCGACGTCGGCATAGATCTGCGTCCAGCCGCGATGCTGCCACCCCCAGGCGACGATGCCGGCGGGAATGCCGTAGATCGCGGCGGACAGCAGCGACCAGCGGATTTCCTTGGCGATCTGCGGATCGAGGCCGCGATAGAGTCCGGGATGCCGGACGCGCGTCGCAAAGGCGAAGCCGGCGGAGGCGAGCAGATAGCGCACGCCCACGATCAGCGTCATCGCCACGGCGGACAACAGGATAGCCAGCGGGATCGACATGAAGGGGCTGTAGCGGAATGCGGGGGCGGAGGACACCCCAAGCTCCTCCCGACCCGCGGGGAGCGAAGGTCCTCCCGGAATTCCATCGTCACCCCGGGCTTGACCCGGGGTCCCGCTTCTTCTTCCGCAACTGGTCAAGTGAGAAGCGGGTCCCCGGATCAAGTCCGGGGTGACGGACATAGCAATGTGACAATCGCCCCCGGCTGTCACATCAAAGCTCCCCCCGTGCGGGGGAGGATACCCCCTCCCCATAGTTGCGCCCCGCCCCGCCCCATCGGGCAAGCCCAATTTGCGACGTTGCTACCGCGACTTCGCTCCCCTACTGCACGCCGATGCCAACCATCCATCAATGCGACCTCGCCATCGTCGGCGGGGGATTGTCCGGCGCGCTGGTCGCGCTGGCGGCGGCGAAGCGGCGGCCCGATGCGCGAATCCGCCTGATCGAAGGGGCCGCGCAGTTCGGTGGCAACCATGTCTGGTCGTTCTTCGGCAGCGACGTGGCGACCGAGCAGCGGGCATTGGTAGCGCCGCTGGTCGCCCATGGCTGGCGCGGCTACGACATCGCCTTTCCCGCGCACAGCCGCACGCTCGACACCACCTATTATTCGATCACGTCGGAACGGCTCGACACGGTGCTGCGCGATACCCTGCCCGCCGAGGCGCTGATGGCGTCGGCGCGGTCGGGCTGGCCCCCAGCACCCGCG
>CAJYRU010000425.1 GCA_913777295.1 uncultured Sphingomonas sp.
TCGATCGAGGGCAGCTTCCGGCCCGATGTCACGCCGCTGCTGGCGCAGGCCGGGCTGGTGCTGCGCGCCGCCCAGCCCGGCGCGGGCTGGATCGGGCGGGCCAATACCACGCAGGAGGCGGACGGGGTGACGCTGACCCCGGTCGCCGATCCGACGCTGGAGATCGTACGCGGCGAGACGGTCGGGCGGGCGCCTACGCGCAAACAGCGCGCGTTCCGTAGCGCGTGGCTGGGCGCGAAATAGGCGTCGTGCGGCTGTGTGCCGATGTCGGCGGTTCGTTCATCGACCTCGCCGCGTTCGATGCGGAAGCGCGGATCGTCTGGCGGCGCAAGGTAGCGACGCCGGTCGCGGACTGGGCGGCATTCGGCGCGGTCTTTGCCGAAGCGGTGGCGACGGTCCCGTGCAGCGCGGTATCGATCGCCACCGCGGGACTGGTCGATCCGGCGAGCGGCGTGGTCACCAGCGCGAACGTTCCGTGCATCGACGGCCGGGCCTTGGCGCGCGACCTCGCCACCGCGCTGGCGCTGCCGGTGCGGGTGGTGAACGACGCCGATGCGTTCGTGCTGGCGGAAGCGACGCTGGGCGCGGGCCAGGGGCATGACCGGGTGTTCGGCATCATCCTGGGCACCGGGGTCGGCGGCGGGCTGGTCGAGCGAGGGCGGATCGTCAGCGGTGCGGGCGGGATCGGCGGCGAATGGGGACATGGACAGGTGATCCAGGCCAGCCCCGTGGCGCCCGATGCGATGCCGGTCTTTGCGTGCGGGTGCGGGCGGCAGGGGTGTCTTGACACGATAGGCAGCGCGCGCGGGCTGGAGCGGTTGCACCGGTTTCTGCACGGCGTGGAGACGGATAGTATCGCGATCACGCGGGGCGCCGAGGCCGGGGATGCGCGGGCGGCGACGACGGTCGCGTGGTTCTGCGACCTGCTCGGCGGGCCGATCGCGATGCTGCTGCACGCCATGTCGGCGACGATCGTGCCGGTCGGCGGCGGGCTGGCCAATGCCACCGCGCTGATCGCGGCGCTGGATGCGCGGGTGCGGGCGAATCTGCTGACGCCGGTCGCGACGCCGGTCGTGGTGCCGGGGCGACTGGGTGACGAAGCCGGGTTGATCGGGGCGTTCGTTGCGGGGGGATAGTCCCGCAGTAGTGGCGTACCCCCGCGCAGGCGGCGGTCCAGAGCGTCAGATGCAACGTCGCATGGCCTGGCCCTGGATCCCCGCCTGCGCGGGGATACGGTTTGCTGCGATCAGCGGCGATAGCCGGGACGGCCGTTGCGGTCGTGCCTGTCGACGCGGATCTTGTACGACAGCGCGTTGAAGCGGCGGTCGAGGTCGCGGCGTTCCTGCATCGACAGGCCGTTCGAGCGGCGATAGCGCTGTTCGAGATTGGCGATCTGGCGGAATTCGGCGCGCAGGTTGACCGCTTCACGCCGGCTGAGCGAGCCGTTGCGGATACCCTGGTCGATGCGGCGTTCGATCTGCGCCTGGCGCTGGTTGACCGACTGCCACGGCTGGGCGGCGGCAGGCAGGGCGGTCATCGCGACACCAAGACCGGCGAGCATCAGTGCGAACTTCTTCATCCCTTTTCTCCTTTGTCGAACCATTGGGGTCGAAGGCGAAAATGGCGAACGCGTGTCGCAGGGGTTTGTCGCAACGGCATGGAAATTGTGTCGGATTGTCGCGACTTGGGCGGGTTCGTTCAGCTTTGGGGGGGCCTTGAGCCAAGAACGTCACCCCAGCGCAGGCTGGGATCTTTCGCGGCTCTTGTCCCGCCCTACAACCGGGACCCCAGCCTTCGCTGGGGTGACGTTCCGGGCAGATGGCTAGGCCGGCAGTCCCTTTGCCCGCAGGATCGGGGTCAGCACCTGTTCCATCGCGGCATAGCCGGCGGGTGTCGGGTGGACGCCGTCATCGGCAAAGCCCGGCCGCATCGCGCCGGCGGGCGTCGCCAGTGCCGGGGTGTAGTCGACGAAGGTGATGCGGTTCTTCGCGGCATAGTCCCGCGCCCACGCATTGATCGCGCGGATCGGGGCGACGGTGGGCAGGCCCGGTTTCCACGGGAAACCGTCCGCCGGGGGTACGCTGGCCAGCAGCACGCCGATGCCGGCCGACTTTGCGATCATCACCATCATCGCCAGATTGTCGTGGGTCTGGGCCGGGGTCATCGGCCCGGTATTGCCGGCAATGTCGTTGGTGCCGGCCATGATGTGGACGAACTTCGGGCGGTGGGCGACGACGTCGGCCATCATGCGCAGCACCATCTGCGGCGTCGTCTGGCCGCTGATCCCGCGTCCGACGCGGCCGGGCCGGAAGAAGGCGGGGCGGCTGCCGCGCCAGCCCTCGGTGATCGAATCGCCCATGAACACGATGTCGGTTCGCGCCCCCGACGCAGCGAGCGCGGCATTGTCGGCGGCATAGCGCCCGAGCCACGGCCAGTCGGTGGCGAGCTGGCGCTGGTGCTTCACCTCCCAGCTTTCCTCCTGCGCAGCGAGAGACGCGGCGGGCAGCAGGGCGGACGCGGCGGCGAGACCGAGGAAATGGCGACGATCAGGGGTCATAACGATCCTTGCAGGCGGCAGATGTCGGGGCGGATGTCGCCGTCGCGCGGGGTGGCGCCCCGCGCGTCGAACAGGATGTTGGCGGGCTTGCCCTTGGCAGTGCGCGCCCAGGCCGGGCGGCCGTCGCCATTGGGATCGCCGGTGGTGGCAAAGGCGACCCAGTAGTCCTGCAGCCAGACCGGCCCGGCACGGCGGTCGTTGAAGATATAGTCGATCTCCGCCGCGTGGGTCGTCGGCCCCGCCCCGCCGTCGCGGGCAAGGTCGAACTCATAGCGCCACACCGGCCAGTTGCGGGTGGCGAGCAGGTTGGCGAGGCTGCCGGCCGGGCAGCGGAAGGTCGCGTCGGTCGCGATCTGCTGGTCGCGGGTGCCGAGGCGCGGATGCGGCAGCGGGTCGACGTCGTCCAGCCGGTAGAAGGTCCGTGCGCCCTCCGCATTGCTGCCGAACGACAGGTCGACGAAGCCGTCGCGCGCCGGACGCCCGCCGGGCAGGTCGAGTTCGAGCATGTTGCTGCCGATAATGACCGGACGCTTCGGTGCGGTGACGAACAGCCGGTCGGGCGTGTCGGGCAGCACCGCGCCGTCGATCGTCGTGCGCAGATAGAGATAATCGTCGGCGGTCAGCTTCGCATCGTGCAGCTTCAGGTCAGCGGCGAGCAACGCGGCGGGCGATGCGGTGCGCAGCGAGGCGCTGCCACGGGTGCCGAGCAGCACGTCGAGCTGGTCACCGATGCGGAACGCTTCCTTCAGCGGACGCCATGGCAGGCCGAAACCGGGGGTGCCCGATTCCATCGCCGCCTTGGCGAACAGCCCGCGCGCCAGCGGCGAAGCGAGGAGGAGCGAC
Organism: uncultured Sphingomonas sp.; assembly: GCA_913777295.1. Classification (GTDB taxonomy): domain Bacteria; phylum Pseudomonadota; class Alphaproteobacteria; order Sphingomonadales; family Sphingomonadaceae; genus Sphingomonas. Next base: position 3,401 of record CAJYRU010000425.1, read on the forward strand.
ACGTCCTGCGACCCGGCGCTTTCGCCGGCGATCGTGACGTTGTCGGGATCGCCGCCGAATTTGGCGATATTGTCGCGGACCCAGCGCAGCGCCGCGATCTGGTCCATCAGCCCGTAATTGCCGCTGTTGCCATCGGCCTCCGCCGCCAGCGCGCGGTGGGGCAGGAAGCCGAAGATGCCCAGCCGATACTGGACCGCGACGACGACCACGCCGCGCTTGCCGATCGACGCCAGCGCCATGTCGCCCGCCGATCCGGCGCGGTTGCTGCCGCCGTGAATCCACACGATCACCGGGCGCTTGCCGGTCAAGGCGGGCGTGCCGACGTCGAGTGTCAGGCAGTCTTCGCTGGCGAAGACATGGTCGGCCCGGTTCCAACCATAATCGTTCTGGAGGCAGGCGGGCGCGCGGGCGGTCGTCGTGCGGATGCCGGTCCATTCGACCACCGGCTGCGGTTCGCGCCAGCGGTTCGCGCCCAGCGGCGGCGCGGCGAAGGGGATGCCGCGGAACAGGATGCGGTCGGCCTCCGCCTTGCCCTCGATGATGCCGCCGGAGACGGATACGCGGGGTGGTGTGGGGGCGGCGGGGGTTTCCTGTGCGGCGGCGGGGGATGCCGTGGCGAGGAGGAGAGTTGCCCAGATTGCCTTCATCGCCGTGCCCCTGTGTTTGGTCGCCGGTGTGCGGGTAGCAAATCCTCCCCGGCACGGGGAGGGGGACCAGCGAAGCTGGTGGAGGGGGTTCGCCCCGCAATGCAACGGTTCCGTAGGCGGATGCCCCCCTCCACCATGCTGCGCATGGTCCCCCTCCCCGTGCCGGGGAGGATCTTTTACTTGCAGCTCACCTTCACGTCCGCCGTGGTGCCGAGCGCCACGCGCGCGACGCTGACCGTCAGCGCACCGTCGGTCGACAGGACGAAGGGCGTATCGACCTTGCCCATGTTCACGTTGCCACCAAAGCATTTGAGCGGCACGCCCAGCGTCTTCCACTGGCCGACGCCCAGCGGCTCCATCCGGCCGAGCGCGACCTGGCCATTGCCGGGACCGCTGCGCAGCGACAGCGTGACCGGCTTCGTGGGCGCCGCATCGACGCGCATCGTCGCGGTGAGCATCACGTCGCCATTGGTCTGGCGGGTCAGGTCGACCGGCGACTGGGTGCTGAGCAGGATCTGCGCCGGGCCGGTGCCGTCGACGACGAAGCGCCGCGCGCCTTCCTGTACGCCGTGATCGGTCGCGGTGACCTTCACCCGGCCCGCGCCCGACTGTGCGGGCACGGTGGTGATGCGGGTGTTGCCGCCGGTACCGGCGCCACCGACCTCCAGCGACCACGCGGTTGCGGGCAGGCCCTTGTCCATGAACACGTCACCGGCATCGGCCTCGGCGACCTTCGGGTCTTCCGACAGGGTCGGCACGGTGGTCTTGCTGGCGCCGGTCAGGCCATAGCCCAGCGGGAACTGGGTCGGGCCGGTCGCATCGGCGGTCGCCGGCCATGCGAAGGACAGCGTGCCGGTGAAGTCGCGCTTCGCCTTGCCGCTGCGGTCCTTCAGCAGCACATCGGCGACGCCCGCCCCTTCCGATCCGGGCAGCCAGGCGACGACGAACGCGTCGGCGGCGTTGATCGCGGCGTTCACGAACAGCGGGCGGCCGGTCAGCATGACGGCGACGACGGGAATGCCCTGCGCCTTCAGCTTCTTCATCGTTTCGATGGGTTGGCGCAGTTCGGGGCGCAGCTGCAGCGTCTTGATGTCGCCCTGGAACTC
>CAJYRU010000426.1 GCA_913777295.1 uncultured Sphingomonas sp.
GGCTGGAACAACCACAGCCCGATGAGGCCGACACGGTCGCGCAGATGGAGCAGTCGTTCGACACCATCCTTGAAACCACGTCGAAGGATTATGGCAAGGCGGTACGCGCGGTCCATGCCAAGGGGCATGGCATCCTGAAGGGCGAGCTGACCATCCACGACGACCTGCCGTCTGAACTGGCGCAGGGGCTGTTCGCCACGCCGGGCACGCATCCCGTGGTGATGCGGTTTTCCACCAATCCGGGCGACATCCTCGACGATGCCATCGGGTTGCCGCGGGGCCTTGCGTGGAAGGTGATGGACGTCGATGGCGACCGCCTGCCCGGCGCGGAGGGGCGGACGCAGGATTTTGTGATGGTCAATGCGCCGGCCTTTGCCGCGCCGACGCCGCAGAAGTTCGCGGGAAACCTCAAGCTGCTGGCGAAGACGACCGATAAGGCGGAATGGGCCAAGAAGGCGCTGTCCTATGTCCTGCGCGGGGCGGAAGCGGCGCTGGAGGCGGTCGGGACCGAAAGCACGTTGTTGAAGACGATGGGCGGGTCGAAGAACGTCCATCCGTTGGGCGAGACCTATTTCTCCGCCACGCCGTTTCGCCACGGGGCGTTCGTCGCGAAATATCAGCTGGTGCCGGTGTCGCCCGACCTGACCGCGCTGACCGACACCGTGGTCGACACCAGCGGCCGGCCGGATGCGATCCGCGAAGACATGCAGGCGGCGGCGAACCGGGTGCGCGGTGTGTGGGAGGTGCGGGTGCAGCTGCTGCGCGATACCGATGCCCAGCTCATCGAGGATGCGGCGACGCCATGGCCGGAGGAGGTCAGCCCGTTCGTGACCGTCGCGACGATCCGCACCGAGCCGCAGGACAGCTGGGCGGCGGACAAGGTGGCCGAGGTCGACGACAATCTGCGCTTCAGCGTGTGGACCGGGCTGGCCGCGCACCAGCCGCTGGGCGGGGTCAATCGGGTGCGCAAGCCGATCTATGACCATTCGGTGGAGTATCGGCGGCGGTTCAACGGGTGTCCGTTGCACGAGCCGGGGTGAGGCTATGCCTTTAGCGGTTCCGTGCCGCCTGCGTGGGGACGCGGTGTCCCGGTGACCCATATGCCCCAACACGTCGCCCCAGCGCAGGCTGGGGCCTCTTGCGGCTCCTGTCCCGGACTGCAACCATGAGATCCCAGCCTTCGCTGGGATGACGTTCGGGGCGGGTAGGGGCACGTGGCCATCCGGCGCGATTATCCCCGCACCCGCACCAGCCCCTCCTGCGCGACGCTGGCCACCAGCCGCCCGTCACGGCTGAAGAACCGGCCGCGGTTGAAACCGCGGGCGTGGCCGGCCCAGGGGCTGTCGGTCTGGTAGAGCAGCCAGTCGTCGGCGCGGAACGGTTCGTGCAGCCAAAGCGCATGGTCGAGGCTGGCGGTCTGTACCTTCTCCATCATCCAGTGGATGCCGTGCGGCAACATACAGGTGCCCAGCAGCATCATGTCGCTGGCATAGGCGAGGATCGCGCGGTGCAGCGTCATGTCGTCGCCGATCGGCGCGGCGGCGCGGAACCAGCCATGTTGCAGCGGTGCGCGCTTCGTCGGGTCGGTCCAATGCTCCGCCTCGACCGGACGGATTTCGATCGGGCGGGCGCGCAGGAACAGGCGGCGGTATTTTTCGGGGATGCGGTCCTGCATCGCTTCGCGCAGGTCGCGGTCGGTCGGCAGGTCCTCCGGCGGGGGCACGTCGGGCATTGGGTCCTGATGCGTAAGCCCCTCTTCGGGGAGCTGGAACGACGCCGCCATGTTCAGGATCGCCTGCCCACGCTGCATCGCGATGACGCGGGCATTGGCGAAGCTGCGTCCGGCGAAATCGCGCACCACACGGTAGACGATCGGGTGCTGTTCATCGCCCGCGCGCAGGAAATAGGCGTGGAGCGAATGGGCGATCTTGTCCCCGCCGATCGAGCGCTGGGCGGCCTGCAGCGCTTGGGCGATTACCTGTCCACCGAATACGCGGCCGACACCGCCGGGATTGCGCGCGCCGCGATAGAGGTCGGTGTCGATCTCCTCGATATCGAGCAGGCGGACGAGGCCGGCGATCAGGTCGGCGGGCGTCGGCTCCATCAATAGCCCCCGGCGCGCGCCACGCGGTCGCTGTGATAGCCGATATCGCCGAACATCTCGGTCAGGACACGGGCGCGCTTCATGAAGAAGCCGATGTCCGCCGCGTCGGTCATGCCGATGCCGCCATGCATCTGCACCGCTTCCTGTACCGACAGGGTCGCGGCCATGCCGGTCATCGCCTTGGCCACCGATACGGCGAGGTCGGCGTCGGGCGACGTGCTGTCGAGTAATTGCTGCGCCTTCAGCACAGCGGCGCGGGCAACCTCCAGTTCGGCATAGAGGTGCGCGGCACGGTGCTGCAGCGCCTGGAAGCTGCCGATCGTCTGGCCGAACTGCTTGCGCTGTCGCAGATAGTCGAGCGTGCGGGTCGCGGCGCCGTCGCCGACCCCGAGTAATTCGGCAGCTGCACCGGTGCGGGCGGCGGACAGCAGCCGGCCGAGCGGGGTGCCGCCATCGTCGACCGCGCCGACCACCGCGTCGCCATCGACCATCACATTGTCGAACGTCAGTCGCGCGGCGATGCTGCTGTCGACCAGCCGGCGCGGATCGGCAGTCAGGCCGGGGGTATCGGCGGCGAGCGCGAACAGGGTCAGGCCGTCCTTGTCCTCCGCGCTGCCGGCGGTACGGGCGACGACGAGGATCAGGTCGGCGACATGGCCGTGGGTCACGAACTGCTTGGTGCCCGACAGGCGGAAGCCGTTGCCGGCGCGTTCGGCCCTGAGGGCGATGCGGTCGCCATGCTTGGCGCGTTCGTCGATGGCGAGCGCGGCGATCGTCTGGCCGGCGACGATGTCGGGCAGCCAGCGCTCGCCCGCGGTCGTGCCGGTCAGCGCGGCGACGGCGGCGACCGAGGTGGTGAGGAAGGGCGAGGGAGACAGGTTGCGGCCGATCTCCTCCAGCACGATCCCGGCTTCGACATGGCCCAACCCGAGGCCGCCGGCGCTTTCGGGCACCATCATGCCGGTGAAGCCCATCTCGGCGAACTTCGCCCACAGGTCACGGTCGAACCCGGTCGGATCGTCGGCATCGCGCAGCGCGCGAAGATGTGCGACCGGCGCCGCCTCGCGCAGGAACTCGCGCGCGGTATCGGCGAGCATCGTCTGATCTTCGTTCAGAAACAATGGCATGGTCTGACTTCCTGACAGAAGGTCACTGGGTCGGCAGGTCGAGGATCCGACGCGCGACGATGTTCAGCTGGATTTCGGACGTGCCGCCCTCGATCGAATTGGCCTTTGTGCGCAGCCATGTACGGGCGGCGGCACCATCGTTGCCGTCGGCCCCCTCCCATTCGAGCAGGTCGCTGCCGCCCGCCGCCATCATCAGTTCGTGGCGGGTCTTGTTCAGTTCGGTCCCGACATATTTCATCATGCTGGGCTGGGCCGGATGCGCGCGGTCGGCCTTCAGTTCGTCGCGGAAGCGTTCGGACATGGCAGCAAAGGCACGGGCGCGGACGTCGAACGTCGCGATGGCCGAGCGCAGCATCGGGTCGGCAAGCCGGCCCGCGTCGTCTCGGCCGATCGTTTCCACCGCGCGGTCGATCAGCGGGCGATCGTCGGTCAGGCCCATGCCGGAGATCATCTCCCGCTCATGGCCCAGCAGATATTTGGCGACGTCCCAGCCCCTGTTCCGCTCGCCGACCAGATTGCCCTTGGGCACGCGCACATCATCGAAGAAGGTTTCGCAAAAGGGCGAGTTGCCGGAGATCAACTTGATGGGCCGGGTGGTGACGCCGGGCGACGCCATGTCGAACAGCAGGAAGCTGATGCCGGCCTGTTTGGTTGTGCGGTCGGTGCGGACGAGGCAGAAGATCCAGTCGGCCCGGTCGGCATAGCTGGTCCACACCTTCTGCCCGTTGACGATGAAGTCGTCGCCATCGTCGACCGCGCTGGTCTGCAGCCCGGCGAGATCGGAGCCGGCGCCGGGTTCGCTATAGCCCTGACACCAGCGGATTTCGCCGCGGGCGATCTTCGGCAGGTGCTCCTGCTTCTGTTCCTCGGTGCCGTATTTCAGCAGCGCCGGGCCGAGCATGGAAATCCCGAAGGAATATAGCGGGTTGCGGGCGTTTATTGCCGCCATTTCCTCGCGGAGTATCTTGGCTTCCGCCGGGGACAGGCCGCCGCCGCCATAGGTGATGGGCCAGTCGGGCACGGTCCAGCCGCGGGCCGCCATCCGGTCGAGCCAGAGCTTCTGGTCGGGATCGGCATAGGTCGGGGTACGCCCGCCCCACGTCACGTCCTTGTCCGAACGAACCGGCTCGCGCATCGAGGGCGGGCAGTTCTCCTCCAGCCAGGTGCGGGTGTCGGCGCGGAATTGGGCGAGGTCGCTCATGCCGAGAACCTCCCGCCCTGTTCCGCCTTTTCACGCAGCAGCGGCGATACGTCGAAACCGTGGCGCTCGAGACCCTCGACGATCTTCTTCAACCCTTCGGTATCGGCCCAGAACATCGGCCCGCCGCGATAGACCGGCCAGCCATAGCCGTAGATCCAGACCACATCGATGTCCGAGGCACGCTGCGCCTTGCCCTCCTCCAGGATCTTCGCGCCTTCGTTGACCATGGTGTAGAGCGTGCGCTCGACGATTTCCTGATCGGTCACCGCGTGTTGCGGGGTGTTGGTCCGCTGGCGGAAGTCGTCGATGATCTCCGCCACGCGCGGGCTGTTCGACGGCGTGCGCTTCGCGTCATAATCGTAGAAGCCGGCCTGTTTCTTCTGGCCCCAGCGACCTTCGGCGGCCAGCGCGTCGCGCAGATTTTCGATGCGGTTCGGATCGCGGTGCCAGCCGATGTCGACCCCGGCCAGATCGGCCATCTGGAACGGCCCCATCGGCATTCCGAAATCGACATGGACGCGATCGACCTGTTCAGGGGTCGCGCCTTCCAGCAGCAGCTTCATCGCCTCCACCTGACGCGGCTCCAGCATCCGGTTGCCGATAAAGCCGTGGCAGACGCCGGCGATCACCGCGGCCTTGCGGATTTTCCTGGCCAGCGCCATCGCGGTCGCCAGCACGTCGTCGGCGGTCGCATCGCCGCGCACGATCTCCAGCAGTTTCATCACATTGGCCGGCGAGAAGAAGTGCAGGCCCAGCACGTCCTGCGGCCGCTTCGTCGCGCCTGCGATGACGTTGACGTCGAGATAGCTGGTATTCGACGCGAGGATCGCGCCGGGTTTGCAGATTGCGTCGAGCTTGCCGAAAATGTCCTGTTTGACCGACATTTCCTCATACACCGCCTCGATCACCAGATCGACATCGGCCAGTGCGTTGAGGTCGAGCGTAGGGGTGAGCAGGCCCATCGCCTGATCGACCTGTTCGGGCTTCATCCGCCCCTTGGCGGCGGTCGCGTCGTAATTCTTGCGGATGGTGGCGGTGCCGCGGTCGAGTGCGTCCTGCTGCATCTCGACGATGGTGACGTGGATGCCCGCCGACAGGAAGTTCATCGCGATGCCGCCGCCCATCGTGCCCGCGCCGATGATGCCGACACGGTTGATCGGGCGCAGCTTCACGTCGTCGGCGATGCCGTCGATCTTCGCTGCCTTGCGTTCGGCGAAGAAGATGTGGCGCTGCGCCGCCGACTGGACGCCCAACATCAGCTGCATGAATTGCTGGCGTTCGAATTCGGAGCCGGCCGCATAGTCGGTTTCGGTCGCCTTCACGATGCACGCGATGTTGGCGGCGGGCGCGTTGAAGCCACGGAAGCGGCGGGCGTTCGCCTTTTCGAAGGCGGCGACCGCTTCCGGATCGGGGGAAAGCGGGCGCTGCGACGCGCGCGGGATCGGGCGGGCGTCGGCGACTTCGCGGGCAAAGGCGATGGCGTCGGCCAGCAGGCTGTCCTCACCGGCCAGCCGATCGACGATACCGGCTTCCATGGCCTTTTTCGCCGAAATCGGATCGCCCTTCGCGACCATCTCCAGCGCGACCGCGACGCCGGCGAGGCGGGGGAGGCGTTGCGTGCCGCCGGCACCGGGGAGCAGGCCGAGCTTCACTTCGGGCGTGCCGAGCTTCGCGCTGGGAACGGCGATGCGGTAATGGCTGGCGATCGCGACCTCGCATCCGCCGCCCAGCGCCGTGCCGTGGATTGCGGCGACGACCGGCTTTTCCGATGCCTCGATCCGGTCGACCAGGGTGGGCAACATCGGTTCGACCGGGGGCTTGCCGAATTCGGTGATGTCGGCGCCGGCAAAGAAGGTCCGGCCGGCACAGGTAATGACGACCGCGCGGACCGAATCATCGCCGGCAGCCTCCGTGATGGCGGCGTCGAGGCCGGTGCGGACCGCCGCCGACAGGGCGTTGACCGGGGGATTGTCGGCGACGACGACCAGCACGTCGCCATGGCGTTCGGTAGTCACGGACATGTCGGGCCTTCTCCATAAGATGCCATACCGGTCATTCTAAACTCCGGCGGGGTTGCGGCATTCTATTGCCTTTGGCGGAATGACAATCAATAGTGCTCGGCATGGAAAATCGATGTGATCGGCAAACCCGACCTTCGATGATGACAATGCAGGAGCGGTTGCGTGGCGGGTGACGAAGCGATGATGGCGGTGCCGTCCGATTGGCCGCGCATGTCGATGGCGCAGGTACAGGCGGCGCTGACCGCGCCCGGCCAGCCGTTCGAGATGGGCAGCGCGACGATCGACGGGATCGAGACCCGGATCTGGAAGAACGCGCCGGCGAACCTGACGCAGCTGATCGCGCTGTCGCGGACCCATGGCGATCGGCTGGCGACGATCCATGAGGATCAGCGGGTCACCTATGACGCGCAGTATCGCGCCATCGCCATGCTGGCGGCCGAATTGCAGGCGATGGGCGTCGGCAAGGGCGACCGGGTGGCGCTGGCCATGCGCAACATGCCCGAATGGCCGGTCGCCTTCTTCGCGATCGTCGCGATCGGTGCGGTGTGCGTGCCGCTGAACGCCTGGTGGAGCCGGCAGGAGCTGGCGTTCGGCGTCAATGATTCGGGCGCGCGGGTGCTGATCGTCGACCGCCAGCGGCACGATCGCCTCGAAGGTGATTATGGCGCGATGCCGGAACTGGCGGCGGTGCTGGTCGCGCGGGCGCGGGTGCCGCTGACCGGCATCGAGCGGCGGCTGGAGGACGTGATCGGCGATTGCGCGGGCTATGCGACGTTACCCGACATGCCGTTGCCGGCGGTCGAGATCGCGCCGGACGATGCGGCGACGATCTTCTACACCAGCGGTACGACCGGGCGGCCGAAGGGGGCGCTCGGCACGCATCGCAACCTGTCGACCAATATCCTCTCGGCAGCCTATGTCGGGGCGCGATCCTATCTGCGGCGGGGCGAGATGCCGCCCGAGCCACAGCCCAAGGTCGGATTGCTGGTCATTCCGTTCTTTCACGTGACCGCGTGCAGCGCGTCGCTGATGGGGGCGCTGGCCGCGGGCACGACGCTGGTGCTGATGCGCAAATGGGATGCGGGCGAGGCGCTCAAGCTCATCGAGCGGGAGCGGGTGCAGGTGACCGGCGGCGTGCCGACCATCGCGTGGCAGCTGCTGGAGCATCCCGATCGCGCGAAGCACGACCTGTCGTCGCTGGAGGTCGTGCAATATGGCGGCGCGCCGTCCGCACCCGACCTGGTCCGGCGCATCTTCGAGGTGTTCGGCGCGCTGCCCGGTAATGGCTGGGGCATGACCGAGACGATGGCGACGGTGACCCAGCATGTCGGCGAGGATTATCTGGCGCGCCCGACCAGCTGCGGTGCGCCGGTGCCGGTCGCCGACCTCAAGATCGTCGGCGCCGACGGGGTGACCGAAATGCCGGTGGGCGATGTCGGCGAGCTATGGGCGCGGGGGCCGATGATCGTGCGCGGATACTGGAACGCGCCGGAAGAGACGGCGCAGACCTTCATCGAAGGCTGGGTGCGGACCGGCGACCTGGCGCGGCTGGACGAGGAGGGATTCTGCACCATCGTCGACCGGGCGAAGGACATCATCATCCGTGGCGGCGAGAATATCTATTCGATCGAGGTCGAGGACGTGCTGTACGCGCATCCGTCGGTCACCGATGCCGCGTTGGTCGGCATAGCCGATCCGGCGTTGGGCGAAGTGCCGGCGGCCGTCGTCCACCTCTGCCCCGGCTGCGAAGCGAGCGAGGCGGAGTTGCAGGCGTTCGTCCGGGCGCGGCTCGCAGGGTTCAAGGTGCCGGTGGCGGTCCGCTTTTCCGACACGGTGCTGCCGCGGAACGCGAACGGCAAGATATTGAAGGACACCCTGCGCGCCCTGTTCGCCAGCTGAATCGCGTCGTTGACGCGGTGATTTAATATGGCAATACAGTCTTCCGGACACGGGGGATGTATCATGCGGACGATGGGGATGGCGGCGGTCGGTGCGCTGTTGCTGGCGGGGCCGGCGCTTGCGCTGCCAAAGGACTTCAAGGCGCAGGCCGACGCGATCGTCGCGGCGTCCGCCGCCGCCGATGGGCCGGGTATCCAGGTCGCGGTCAGCGAACATGGCCGGATCGTCTACACCGCCCAACGGGGCATGGCGGACATCGCTGCGAAGCGCCCGATCACCGCCGCGACCGAGTTCCGCATCGGTTCGATCACCAAGCAGTTCGCGTCCGCCGTGCTGTTGCAGATGGTCGGCGAGGGGAAGGTCGCGCTGAGCGATCCGCTGTCGAAATTCCTGCCGACTTTTCCCGGCGGACGGGGGATCACGGTCCGCCAGCTGTTGAACCATACCAGCGGCATCCAGAGCTATACCGACATCCCCGGCTGGATGGTCGAGGCGAATACCGCCACGCCCTATTCGACCGAACAGCTGATCGCCGTGTTCAAGGATCTGCCGCCGGTGAAGAAGCCGGGCGAGGCATGGGCCTATAACAATAGCGGCTATGTGCTGGTCGGGGCGATCATCGAAGCGGTGGCGAAACGGCCATGGCATGAGGAGGTCGCAAAGCGGCTGACCGGGCCGAACCGGCTGACGACGATCCGCTATTTCGCCGATCCGGCGGCGGCATCGGCCATGGCGACCGGTTATGCCGGGGACGATGCGCGGGCGCCGGTGGCGCAACGCATCGACATGAGCGTGGCATCGGCCGCGGGGGCGCTGGTCGGCACCGCCAGCGACCTGACGCGGTGGGACGATGCGCTGCACCGGGGCAAGGTGCTGACGGCACCGCTCTATGCACAGATGGCTGCCCCGACGGCGATGCCCGATGGCAGCACGGCGCCCTATGGTTTCGGCCTGATCCCCGGGAAGGTGCGGGGCCTGCCATCGATCGGCCATAGCGGCGGGATCTTCGGCTTTCTCAGCGACACGCTGTACCTGCCCGGCCCGGACGTCTCGGTCGCGGTGCTGGTGAACAGTGACCAGCCACAGAGCGACCCGGGGGCGGTGTCGCGCAAGCTGGCCGCGCTGGCCGCCGGGAAACCCTATCCGCTCTTCACCGCGCAACCGCTGGACAAGGCGGCGGTCGAACCGTTCCTCGGCACATACCAGCTGAAGGGCGAACGGCGGGTGCTGAAGATGGAGCAGGGCGAACTGGTCTGGCAGCGGCCCAATGGTCGCACCGCCCTGATCCCCGTCGGTGACGGTCGCTACACGCTGGGCAAGGCAGGTCTCAGCTGGATCGCGCTCAGCCGCGATGCGACCGGCAAACCGCAGGTCACGATGTTCGAGGATGGCGAGAATGTCGTCGGCACACTGCCCCGCACCGGGCCGGTTCCGGCGGAGGCGGCGACGGTCGCGGTGTCGGCGGCGACGCTGGCGCGCTATGCCGGCAGCTACACCGCATCGATCGGCCGGGTAACGGTGGCACAGGGACCGGACGGGCTGACGGTGCAGGTGACGGGCCAACCGGCGCTCGCCCTGCGAGCGGTCAGCGCCACCGAGTTCGCGGTCGAAAAGGTCGAAGCCCGTGTCCGCTTCGTCGAGGAGGGCGGGCGGATCGTCCGGCTGGAGATCGCGCAGGGCGGGCAAATCGTGCCGGCGACGCGCGACTGACGGGGCGCTCTTCGCAAACGCGGCGAAAACTGCTACGCGCGCCCCATGCTCAATCTGAACGGTATCACGGTGCGCCTGGGCGGGCGGACGATCCTCGACAATGCCAGCGCGGCGCTGCCGCCGGGTAGCCGGGTCGGGCTGATCGGGCGCAACGGCGCAGGCAAGTCGACGCTGGTGCGGGTGATCGCTGGGCAGCTGGAACCCGACACCGGCGTGGCGGAAATGCCGCGTGGGTCGCGGCTCGGCTATGTCGCGCAGGAAGCGCCCGCCGGACAGGCGACGCCGTTCGAAACCGTGCTGGAGGCCGATGTCGAGCGCGCGAAGCTGATGCACGATGCCGAGACGGTGACCGATCCCGACCGGCTGGGCGATATTCACGAGCGGCTGCTGGCGATCGACGCCTATGGCGCGCCGGCGCGGGCGGCGCGGATCCTGGTCGGGCTTGGCTTCGACGAGGAGATGCAGAACCGGCCGCTGGAAAGCTATTCGGGCGGGTGGCGGATGCGTGTCGCGCTGGCGGCGCTGCTGTTCAGCCAGCCCGACGTGCTGCTGCTCGACGAACCGTCGAACCACCTCGACCTCGAAGCGGTGATGTGGCTGGAGGATTTCCTGAAAGGCTACAAGGCGACGATCGTCGTCGTCAGCCACGAACGCGATTTCCTGAACAACGTGGTCGACCATATCCTGCACCTGCATCAGGGCAAGATCACGCTGTATCCCGGCGGATACGACGCGTTCGAGAAGCAGCGCGCCGAGCGGCTGGCGCAGCTGGAGGCGGCACGCGCCAACCAGGCGGCGCAGCGGGCCAAGCTGCAGGAATATGTCGCCAAGAATTCGGCACGCGCCTCGACCGCGAAGCAGGCGCAGTCGCGGCTGAAGATCCTTGCCAAGATGAAGCCTATCGCGGCGATGGCCGAGGACCCCAGCCTGTCGTTCGACTTCCCCGATCCCGACGAACTGCGCCCGCCGCTCATCACGCTCGACATGGCGAGCGTCGGCTATGGCGAGACGCCGATCTTGAAGCGCCTCAATTTGCGCATCGATCCCGAGGACCGCATCGCGCTGCTGGGGCGCAACGGCAACGGCAAGACGACGCTGGCGCGGCTGCTGGCGGCGCAGCTGGCACCGATGGACGGCGACATGAATGCCGCGGGCAAGATGAAGGTCGGGTACTTCACCCAGTATCAGGTGGAGGAACTGAGCACCGACGACACGCCGCTGGAGCATATGACGCGCCAGATGAAGGGCGCGTCGCCCGCCGCTGTCCGCGCGCAATTGGGGCGGTTCGGTTTTTCGGGCGACAAGGCGACGACGCTGGTCGGCAAGCTGTCGGGCGGCGAGCGGGCGCGCCTCGCGCTTGCGCTGATTACGCGCGACGCGCCGCACATGCTGATCCTCGACGAACCGACCAACCACCTCGACGTCGATGCGCGTGAGGCGCTGGTGCAGGCATTGAACGCCTATACCGGCTGCGTGCTGCTGGTCAGCCACGACCGGCATATGCTGGAGGCGACGGCGGATCGGCTGGTGCTGGTCGATGAAGGCACTGCGAAGGAGTTCGACGGGACCATCGACGATTATATCGCGCTGGTGCTGGGCAATTCGGCGAAGGAAAAAGCGGCCAAGGCCAACAAGAAGAACGACCGCAAGGCCGCCGCCGAGGCCCGCGAGAAGGCGCAGGTGCTGAAGAAGGGCGCGCAGGCGATCGAGCGCGATCTGGCGCGGCTGACCGAGCAGCGCGACGCGCTGGACGCGGCGATGGCGGGGCAGGCGATCCCGGCGCTGGCCAAGCTGACCATGGCGCAGCTGATGAAGCGCCGCGCGAGTCTGGATACCGAGATCGAGGTGGCGGAGACGAAGTGGATGGAGGCGAACGAGGCGTTGGAGGCTTTGGCGGCGTAGCAGGCCTACTGGTCTGCTACGCTGACATTTCAGAATTGTGCTAGCAGCTCAGGCGTGGCAACCTGCTTGGCGCTCATAACGAGAATATCTTGGAGATGCGTATGGCGATCTTCAAATATACTGGCTCCGGTATCATTCTCGCCTTGATTGCCTCTATTATTTCATATGTGTTGTACGGACGCCCATTATCCCTCGCCATACTATTAATGATGGTTGCGGTCGGTGCCGGTACGGCCAAGGGTTTTGACAGCAGATAGTTGCGATAGGCCGAAAATTCAGCGTTGTTCCAATTGAAAAAACACGCGTCGATGGCGTGTCAGGAACTTGCCGACACTGGCACGGATGGTACGCGACACCGCCGCCGCCACTCGCTAAGACACCAGCAATGTCCGACTCCTTCTTCGCCCTCGACATCCCCGAACAGCCTGCCGCCGCGCAGCCGTACCGCGTGCTGGCGCGCAAATATCGGCCGCAGACGTTCAGCCAGCTGATCGGGCAGGATGCGATGGTCACCACGCTGGGCAATGCGATCAAGCGCGGTCGCCTCGCCCATGCGTTCC
>CAJYRU010000427.1 GCA_913777295.1 uncultured Sphingomonas sp.
ACGGCTTCATGGGGCGGATCGCCAATGGCTATGACCTGCAGCTCGCCGATCGCGGCGAAGGCTGGTCGGTTCGTCGAACAGCACGATCTGCGGTCGCCCCGCCAGCGCGCGGGCCAGGCTGATCGCCTGGCGCTGACCGCCCGACAAGCCTTCGCCGCGATCGGCGAGCTGCAGGTCATAGCCATTGGCGATCCGCCCCATGAAGCCGTGCGTGCCCGACAGTTCGGCAACGCGCAGCATCTCGGTATCGTCGACACCGTCACGGGCGAGCACGATGTTCTCGCGTACGCTGCCCGACAGCAGCACGGGTTCCTGCAGCGCGGTGCCGATCAGGGCGCGCATCGCGGCGGGATCATATTGGCGAATGTCGGTGCCGTCGATCATGACCAGCCCTTCCTGCGGCGGATAGAGCCCAAGGATCAGGCGCGCGATAGTCGACTTGCCCGAGCCGACCCGGCCGAGCAGCGCGACGCGTTGGCCAGCCGGGATGACCAGATTGAGCCCGTCGAGCGTCTTCTCGGCTGCCCCCGGATAGCGGAAGGCGAGACCGCGCAGCTCGATCCGGCCTTCGAACGTGGCAGGGCGCAGCGCACCGGCCCCCGGCTCCTCCGATCCCGTTTCCATCATGGCATCGATCTGCCGATAGGCGACGCGCGTTGCCGACAGCCGCGACAACAGGGTCGCGATCGTGGCCAATGGCTGCACCGCCCGACCCGACAGGATCGAGCACGCGACCAGTGCCCCGGTCGTCAAGCGATGATCGGCGATCAGATAGACCCCGGCCACCACCGTGCCCGCATAGGACAGCGTATTGGCCGAGGCGGACACCGTGACCGCGATCGTGGAAACCAGACGCTGGCGAGTCGAGCTTTCGCCATGCGCGATATTGGCCTGGCCCCAGCGTCGACCAAGCAGCCGCCCGGCCCCCGACGTCTTGACCATCTCAAGCGCGCCCACCGTCTCGACAAGGACGCTCTGCTTCGACAGGCCCTGGCTCATCGACTTGGCAGACAGACGGTCGAGCGCCGGGCGGGTCAGCCACCCTGCGCCGAGCACGATCGGAATCGCGGCCAGCGGCACCCAGACGATCGGTCCGCCCAGAATGGCGATGACGACCAGAGTGACGACGATGAAGGGCACGTCGACCAGCGCGGTCATCGTGGCCGAGGCGAAGAAGTCGCGCAGCGTCTCCAGTTCGCGCATCATGCCGGTCAGCGCGCCCGTGGATCCTTTTTTCTGGTCCAGCCGGATCGCCACCAGGCGGCGAAAGACGCGGCCGCCAATGTCATGGTCGATATCCGCTCCTGCCAGATCGGTGAAATAGGCGCGTAGGATGCGGAGCAGGAAGTCGAAGACCACCACCACCAGCAGGCCGATCGACAGCGCGGTCAGCGAGGTGAAGGCGTTGTTCGGGACCACCCGGTCATATACCGTCATGGTGAACAGCGAGGTGATGAGCCCGAAGATATTCACCATCGCGGCGGCCAGCGCGACCTTCATATAGGTCGCCTTGTTGCGCAGCATCGGCTCCATCAACCACGGTGCGAAGCGTGGGCGCGGCTGCTCGATCATGTCGGAAGACGTCGTCATCGTGGATCCAGCGTTACAGGGTCGATACCGAGGGCTGGCAGCAGCCGTCCGGTTCGGGCCAGAAGGGCATAGCGCGCGCTGTCCAGCTCGATCACCGTCTGGATGTAGCGGGCGGCAACACCGAAATAGTTATTCTCGGCACCAAGCAGGTCGAACAGCGTGCCGCGCGCCACGCGGAACCGCTCGGCCAGCACGTCGCGCGAACGACGGCTGGCGATATAGTTGTTCTCGATCGCGGTGCGCGCCGCCTCGAGCGCGGCGACATCGGCCAGCGCGATCTCGGCATCGCGCTGCGCATCGATCCGCGTTCGATGCAACCGTGCCTCCGCACCGCTGGCCCTCGCGCTTCCCTGACGGGCCCGCTCGGCCGCACCGCCACCCAGCCGCATCGACAAGGTGACGCTGCCGCGAATGTCATAGTCGCGCGCCGTCTCGAAAATACCATAGCGTCCCGCATCGAGCCCGGCGGAAAGCTGCGGCAGGCGGTCGGCCTGAAGCGCCTGGGCATCGCGGCGCGCGGCCTCGACACCCTGCCTGGCCATACGAACCGTCGGCAGGCCCTCGACGTCGCTGGCCCGCGACGTCCGCGCGATCGAGTCGAGGGCAGGAATGGGCGCGCGACCCAGATCGGCTGGTGCGACATCACCGATCACCGCGCCATATTGCGCTTCGGCATTGGCGAGTTGGCGACGGAAGTCGGCATCCTGCGCCTCGGCGGAGGCGATATAGCTGTCGACTTGGGCGATATCCGCCGTCGCCGCCACACCTTGCCGGATCCGTCCCTCCAGCGCCTGGCGCAGATCCTTCTGGTTGGCGACAAAGGCGTCCGCCAGCTTGACCAGAACGCGATAGCCATAGACCTGATACCAGGCGGACACCGCCCGCAGCGCGATCTGGGTGCCTGTATCCTCGACCCCCGCGCGCGCCGCCTCCAGCCGCGCGGCTCCGGCCCGGACGCGGTTGATGCTGGAGCCCCAGTCGAACACCGGCTGCTGCACGCGGATCAGCTCATCGGTGCGGTGCCGGGGGCGCGAACGTTCGAGGACATTGCCCGGATCGCTGGAGAACCGGCGGCTGAGTACCTGAAAGCTGGACAACGAGATATCGGCGGTCGGCAGGCGGCGGGCAACCGCCTCGCCGCGCACCGCATCGGCCTCGTCGACCTGGGCCACGGCTTCGTCGATCGCAGGATTGCGCCGCACCGCCGCCCCGATCGTGGCACGGAAGAAAGCGTCATCCGTCGCCTGCCGGGCGAGGCGCAGTACCGGGTCGTTCGCCAAGTCGATATGCAGGGGATCGCCCTCGGGTGCCGGCAGGCTGCCCTGTGCACGCGGCCGCCTCAGCGGCACGGGGTCAAGTGCCACGCCCGATACGCTGGTCGA
The DNA here is from genome assembly GCA_913777295.1 of uncultured Sphingomonas sp. GTDB lineage: Bacteria > Pseudomonadota > Alphaproteobacteria > Sphingomonadales > Sphingomonadaceae > Sphingomonas. The sequence goes on from CAJYRU010000427.1 coordinate 2,973, forward strand.
AATCGGCAGCGGATCGGCGCCGGGAACAGTCACCAGCGGCATCGTTTGGGTCGGTAGCGTCGGCGCGGGCACCGGGGCGATCGGCGTGCCGATCGTCGGGGGTGCGGTGGCAGGCGTCAGGGGACGCGGCGTCGCGCCCTGCTGGGGATCGACCACCAATGATCGGGAAGGAAGCTGGCCCGCCATCGCCGATGTCGACACGGCCGCCAGACCGGCAAGCAAAGCGGCGCGCCGGATCCGGAACTGGCTGGCGAATAGGGAATTCATGTTATTCTGGTCCCCGCGATCCCGGTACGGATCGCCCCTTTTATCGGTATCGAGCTAAGCGCGGACGGTGCGGAAAAACAAGGCCGGCGCGGAAGTGTCCTTCCCACCGGCCCTGCCCGCAGACCATCCCAGGATGGTCTGCGGTGGTGACGTTGCTCGTCAGGCGATGACGAAGTTGTCGACGTTGACGTGGATTTCCGAGACATCGGCCCAGCCCTTGCCCAGGAATTGGCCGGTATCACTCTCGTCGGTTACGAAAACGGCGGGCGAGACCGTGTTGTGGGCAATCGGTTCGATCGCGGCCGGAGTGGCGGCTGGAGCCGGTGATGCCGCCAGCACATCGTGATGGGCCGTGTCGCCAGCCGCCATGGCTGCGCTGCCCGACGCCGAAGCCGACGTCGTCAGTGGTGCGAAGGTGCGGCCTTCGGCATAGCCGAACAGCACATAGTGACGCGCCAAGGCTTCGGCATCGTTGCCATAGGCCGCCGCGAGGTCGGAATAGTTCGCGGCATAGGCAGCGGCATTGAAGGTGGCCGTCCGCCCCTCGGTTGCCCCCCACTGAATGAAGTGCTTAGCTGCCGCTCCCTCATTGGCACCGAAGGCTTGGATGAGGTCGCCATAGGAGGCCAGATACGCCCAGCCGTTGAAGGTCGTGCCGCGACCCTCCGTTGCACCCCAATCGATGAAATGCTTGGCACCTGCCGTCGCATCCGCACCGTAAGCTGCCCGCAAGTCACTGTACGAGGCGATATAGTCGAGCGCATTGAAGGTCAGCGCGCGCCCTTCGTCAAAGCCCCAATCGAGGAAGTGGGCAGCGCCCTTGGCCGCATCGGTCCCGAAAGCCGCCCGCAGATCGCTGTAGCTTGCGATATAGCTCAGTCCGTCGAACACGGAGGTGCTGGTCTGGAGCGCCGACCAGGATTGCCCCGCGCCGTTGAAGAAGCCGACCTGCTCCACTCCGGTGACATCGGTCGCTCCACGCGCCGTGACCAGCAGGTTGCGACCACCCGACGACAGCAGCTGATAGTCGGACTGGACGCCGCCTAGTATCAAAGCGTCTGTTCCACTGCCGCCATCAACCCGGTCAAACCCACCGCCCGTGCGGATCGCCGTGCTGCCCGCGACCACGAAAATCGTGTCATCGCCCGCACCGCCGGACAGCGTGTTGCGCCCCTCGTTGCCGATGATGAGGTTGGCGGCATCGTTGCCCGTCGCGTCGATCGCGGCCGTACCCGTGAGAGTCAGGTTCTCGAAACCAGCGCCCAGCACATAGCTGACGCTCGCGCGAACCGTATCGACCCCGCTGCCGCCGAACTCGGTGAGCTGATCGCCCGCATCATCCACGATATAGGTGTCGTTACCCGCACCGCCGAACAGAAGGTCCGCGCCCATGCCGCCATCGAGCAGGTCGTCGCCATCGCCACCGAACAGCTGGTCGCTGCCGATGCCGCCGAACAGCTGGTCGTTACCGGCATTGCCGAAGAGCTGGTCGTCGCCCGCATTGCCCAGAACGATGTTGTTCAGCGCATCGCCGATCAGGACGTCGTTGCCCGAGCCGAGGATGACGCTCTCGAAGCCGGAAATCTGATCGCTACCCCCCTGTGCACCTGCAGCCGCCTGACCCGCCGCCAGGTTGATCTGCACCGCGTTGGTGATGTCGCCGTAATAGAGCGTGTCGAACCCGGCACCGCCCATCAGGATGTCGTCTCCGGCTCCGCCCGAGATCCAGTCGTTGCCCGCACCGCCATCGATACGGTTCGCGCTGGCATCGCCGGTCAGCATGTCACCGAACGACGAACCGATCAGGCCTTCGATACCGATCAGGATATCATTGCCGTTCACCGTGGCCTGCGGCCCGGTGATGCCGAGATTGATCGTCACGCCTGCAGCGGCATCGCTGAAGACGGCCGTATCATTGCCGTTGCCGCCGATCAGAATGTCGTCGCCTGCCCCGCCGACCAGAGTGTCGTCGCCGTCACCACCGCTCAGCGTATCGTCGCCGGCACCGCCCTCAAGGCGATTGGCGCCAGCATCGCCGGTGAGCGTGTCGGACAGTGCCGAGCCGACCAGGTTCTCGATACCGGACAACGTGTCATTGCCGACCCCGGTCGCCTGCGCGCCGGTGACGGCCAGATTCACGACCACGCCGACCGTGGCATCGCCATAATCCGCGGTGTCGGTCCCGGCACCGCCGATCAGCGTGTCGTCGCCGGTACCGCCCCGCAGCGTGTCGTCGCCATTGCCGCCATCGAGCGTATCGTTGCCCGCCAGTCCGGCGAGCACGTCATTGCCGTCCCCGCCGCTGAGCGTGTCGTTGCCGGTTGCGCCGGTGATCGTTTCATCACCCGCAAAGCCGGTCAGGACCAGATTGCCGATAAACCCGTCGAAGTTGAAGGCGGTAAACCCGCCGGTATAGCCGTTGCTGATCGCAAAAATGGTGACGAAGCCGTTGGTCGTCCCCGCACCGTCGCGATCCGTCTGCAGCAGCAGGTCGGTGCCCGACTGGAACAGGCGCAGATGACCGCTGGCAAAGGCGTTGCCATTCGCCGTGTAGCCGGTCAGCCCGCGATTGAGGAAATCGGTCAGTTCGAACCGATCACCGCTGTTGCCGACCTGGAAGTCGGTGACGCGGTTGGTGCGGGCGGTCGTCGCCACTTCGGCCGAAAGCGCCGCAGTTGCCGCGACACCCAGCTGGATGGTGTCGGCCCCGTCGCCCAGCGTGATCTGATAGTTGTTGACGCTGGCGGCACCGCGCATGCTGATGCTGACCAGGTCGTTGCCCGAGCCGGCGTTGATCGTGGCGCTGGCGACGCCGGTCAGGATGATACGGTCATTGCCCGCCCCGCCATCGACCGTCACGACATCGACGTTGCGGTCGTTGGACGTCGCGCCTGCCGCCAGATAGGTCGTGCCGTTGAGGCCAGCCGCGTTCGCCGCCAGGGCCGTTGACAGGGTCCCGCCGCGCAACTCGATGAAGTCGTCGCCATCGCCACCGTCCATCAGGATGTTGCTGGCGGCATTCGTCGTCCCGGCGGTGGTGGTATTAGCCCGCGTCACCAGGATGCTGTCATTGCCGCCATAGCCATAGAGCGCGTCGGTCTGGCTGAGCGCGGCATTCGTGACCGCCACCGCATTGTCGACCAGCAGGTTGAAGTCGTCATTGCCGCGCAGCGTGTCACCATAGCCCGAGCCGGTCAGATACTCGATATCGACCAGCGTATCGACGCCCTCGCCGCCGGTGTCCTGTGCCGTACCCTGGATGCGCAGGTCGACATTCACGCCAGCCGTCGCGTTCACATAAGTGGCGGTGTCCAGGCCTTCGCCACCGATCAGCGTGTCGTTGCCCAGGCCACCCGACAGCGTGTCGTTGCCGTACCAGCCGTCGAGGATGTCATCCCCCGCATTGCCGACCAGCGTATCGAGTGTGCCGCCACCGCGTACGACGTCGTTGCCGGTACCGCCACGGAAGATCACACGCTCGACGCTGATGAACTGGCCACGCTGCACGCCATCGACCGTGATCGCGCTGTTGCCTGCCAGATTGCCGATGTCGAACCGGATCGCACCAGTATGATCCGTGTAATAGGCATAGGCCGTATCCGTGCCGTCGCCACCATCGAAGGTGTCGTCGCCACCGTCATTGGCATAAACTGCGGTCAGCGCAGTCGTGCTGGCATTGCCGACACCGCCCACCAGGGTATCGTCACCGTCGCCACCGCGAAGGATGTCGTTGCCCTGACCACCGATCAGGATGTCGCTACCGGCACCGCCCTCCAGCACGTCGTCGCCATCCGCCATACCTGCGGTCGCGCTGAACGTATTGACATAATCGCCGAAGATCACGTCGTTGCCCGCACCACCGACCAGCGTATCGCCCAGCCCGTTGCCGACCAGGAAGTCCGCCGCAGCACCGCCCACCAGGCGGTTGGCGGTCATGTCACCGCCCCGCAGCGTGTTCGAAAGCGCCGTAGAGCCGATCACATTCTCGATATTGCGCAGCGTGTCGGAGCCGCCGAACGAACCGGTCGCCTGCGCCGTGGTGGTATTCAGATTGACGGTAACCGTAGAGGTCGCGGCGGAATAATCCACCGTGTCCGATCCGGCGCCACCGTCATAGATGTCGTTGCCACCACCCTCATAGAAGACGTTGTCGCCCGCGCTGCCGGTGATCGTGTCGTTGCCCGAGCCGGTCAGGACGTTCTCGAAATTGACGAGCGTGTCGTTGCCCAGGCCCGTATTCTGTGCCGTGGTCAGCGACAGGTCGACGGTCACGCCGGTCGTGCCGCGATAGGATACGGTGTCGACACCCGCGCCACCGTCCAGCACGTCGTCGCCCACGCCGCCCTCGATCCGATTATCCCCCGCATCGCCGGTCAGAACGTCATTGCCCAGGCCGCCAACCAGATTCTCGATGTTGCGCAGCGAGGCGATCTGCCCCGCCGCCACGCTGGCGATGCCGTCATTGACGCCGCGCAACGTCGCGGTGACCGCTTCGTTGCGACCGGAGAAAGAGGCCGTATCGGAGCCGGTGCCGCCATCCAGCAGGTCGACCGTGCCACCGGCATTGCCGCCATCGCTCAAGAAATCGTCGCCCGCACCGCCTGAAATGACGTTCTCGGCGGTATCGCCCGACAGGCTGTCGCTGAACGCCGATCCGAGAAGATTCTGGAAGCCCGACAGCGTGTCGGTGCCTGCTCCGATCGTATTCTGTGCCGTACCTTGTGACAGCAGGCTGACGACGACGCCCGAGGTAGCCCCCGCATAGGACGCAGTATCGTCACCCGCTCCGCCGATCAGGCGATCGTTGCCCGCCCCGCCTTCTATCACATTGGCGTTGGCATCGCCGATCAACGTATCATCGAGCGCCGAGCCGACCAGATTCTCGATACCGGACAGCGTGTCGAGCCCGCCAGCGATGGTGTTCTGCGCCTGGCCCTGAAGATTCAGGTCGACCGTCACACCCGTCGTCGAACCACCGCTGAAGGCGTTGAGGTAGGATACCGTATCGTTGCCCGAACCCCCGATCAGCGTGTCGTTGCCCAGCGTCCCGACCAGGACGTCATTGCCCTCACCGCCATCGGCGACCAGGCTGCTGTTGTTGGTGGCGGTCACCGTGGTGGTGACCGTCGCTGCGTTCTGCAGCGAGATGTTGAGCTGATAGGTCTGCCCTGCGATCAGCGGCTGCGCCGTCGCGGCACCGTTCCACTGGCCGACCCGGATATAATAGGTCCCGGCTTGGGCGAAGGTATAGGTCAGATAGGCGTCGTCATGCCCGGGATAGCTGGCATCACCCGTGCCGGTGTCGTTGCTGGCCAGGACGGTGCCGGCGCTATTCACCAGTTCGATGAAGCTGTCGTCCAGCGTACCGGGACCGTCGATGTCGAAGATCGCCTGCGTGCCGGGCGCCACAACATCGATGCGGTAATATTCCAGCGAGCCCCCGGCCGCCGTGGCGTTGATCGTCGCATGGGGCAGGGTGGTCGAATTCGTGATGTCGGGGTTCGCGTCGACGTCGTAGGCGCCAGCCGTGGCGACCGCGGTGGCGATGCTGCCATTGTTGGTCGATTGCGCCTTGGTGATGTCGGCTTGCGACGGGGCCGAGAATGTCGTGGTGGTGGTGAAGCCGCCACCGATCAGGCGGTCATCACCCGCCCCGCCGATCAGGGTGTCGGCACCGCTCGCGCCGCCCGACAGGACGTTGTTCTGGCTGTTGCCGGTCAGCGTGTCGTTGCCGACGGTGCCCTGGATATTCTCGATGCTGCGCAGCGTGTCGGTTTCGCCGTCATGATTGACGATCACGTCCGCGCCCGTGTCGTTCAGCGTGACGGAAACGCCGGTTTGGCCGGTGAAGATCACCGTATCGCTGCCCGCGCCGCCATCCAGCACGTTGTTGGCGCTGTTGCCGATCAGGATGTCGTTGCCCGCGCCGCCCTTGGCATTCTCGATCAGCGAACGCACGTCGTTATTGTAGAGCAGCGACATGGCGATGTTGCCGGGCGCCAGGTTGAACAGGTTCTGATAGGACAGGTTGTTGACCAGCTGGCTTTGGTCGACGGTCGAGAATTCACCGGGACGCAGATCGATCGACACGCCGCCCGCATAATTGCTGGCATCGATCGTGTCGTTGCCACCGCCATCCCAGATCGTCAGGAAGATCTTGTTACCCGAGGGGGCGCCCTGGCCGACACCGTTGATGAACATCTCGCCGGTGGTCTGGCTGAACGTATAGACGCTGTCGCCGGAATTCGTGTCGTAATTGGCGCCGTACATATATTGCAGCGCCGCCAGGTCGTACTGCATATAGGTTTGCGGCTGGCTGATCTTGTCGCCTGCAAAGTTGCTGTTGGTGAACGGCGCAGGCGTGTAGGTCATCAGCGACCAGGCCTGCCCATCGCGATCCGGGGTCAGCGACTGGGTGCCGTAGCGCGGCGCGGTGCCGAAATAGAAGGACAGGTCGCTGTTGGTGTAATCCTGGTGCCCGTGCTTCAGGCCCATGGTGTGGCCGATCTCGTGCATCATGGTGGCGTAGCCCCAGGTGCCCTTCACCGCGAGATCGTAATAAGGCTGATTCGAGCGGCCGAACCAGATATCACCCGCCACCGCCTTCTTGTCGGACGGGAAATTGCCATAGGCCGAGCCGACGTCGTTGTCGGCGGTCTGCGAGATGCGGATATTGGCATGGACCGTGTCCGTGTCCGTAATCTCACGGAAGGTCAGCTTGGTAGCGGCGGAGATCTGCGCGAAGGAGGCCCGCGCCGCAGCCTGCTGCTGCGTGCCAAGGTCGATATGATAGAGGCTGACCCCGTTAGAATCGAAGGTCGGTCCATTGTAGTTCGAACCCGAAGTCGGGAAGCTGTAGGTCAGATTGAGCGTCCCCCATTTGGAGCCGATCAGGGTCGCATCGATATTACGATTGCCCGTGAAGGACCGGCTGCCATCGGGATTGGTCACGAGGTTCAGCAGCGTCCCGATATTCTGGCCGTCGGGATTGGCTTCGTTGAAGCCCGCCGATCCCTTGGGCGAACCGCTCGAATCGGTAGAACCCTGGCAGAAGGCGCAACCGCAACCCGCCACCACGACCACATGCTCGATATCCGGCAGTGTATTCCAGGTTCCCGGACCCGAATCCCCACCCGCATTCACGCCGAGTTCGCCGCTGCTCATCGATTTTCCCCTCTATCGACCGATCGACCGAGCTCTTTTGATATTGGTGACGAGCACGCCAGCGATCGGCAATTATGGCAATTTATTCATGTTGCCTTGCGACTCGTCAAGCAGAGCAGACAAAGATTTTGAATATTTTGTTACAAAATCTTCATGCTGTATTTGCCGCTCCTACAAAGAGGATCGGCCAGGATTGATCCGCAACGATTATTGCTTGCAACGTCCTGCGCCACGCAACAAAACTCCAAGGCCCATGAACTCCGGGCCATGAAAGCCGGCGAAGTGACTCGCCAGAACGAATGCGGTAGCTTCAGGCGATGATGGGAGCCTTGCCCCTCCTCGCCACGCTGCTCGGCTTGTCCATGCCGGGGAGAACCCTTCTCGGGCAGGGGACGGACTATTCCAACCCGACCGCGCGAGGATCAAGCACGGTGTCCCTATCCGCCACGGCCGATCCCATTCCCTCTTCGTCAACCAGATCGACGGACACCATCAGCGAAGATCGGGGCCGCCGCATATTTTCCATCGCTTTCGTGCGGATCGGTCCCGACGGCCATCTCAGCGTGCGATACCATGACGGACGCGAACTCGTGCTCCGCGACGTCACGATGCGCGCCAAGGCATTTTGTGGACGGCTGGCATCGGGTGAGGCGATGGGAAAGGTCTATTGCGGCAACTACGCCGACGTCGCTGCCGCACAGCCTGGCAGCGGAGAACTGCACCTTTCGGAACATTCGGATGCCGACGATCCGGCGCTTGACCGCCAGGCAGGGCCAAAGATGTCCCGGTAGGCGGTATGACCAGCGATGTTCGTCCTGTTGGCCAGCATCGGGATGAAAGTGGGTTATCGAAGGCGGAGGGGTAGCGGGCGAGCGTAGGATCGCCTGTCGTTGCGGACGGCCGCCTGAACCCATGCCAAGCCAGGGACGTCCCTTGCTGATGATAATGACGCCCCCGTCATCGACCCGTCATCATCGTAACATTCCCCCGTAACAAACCCCGGCCACGGGGGCGGGAACGACCGGCGCCGGGGGGTGTCGGCACGATCAAGCGCCCAGGGGAACATCATGCCTATCGTCCGTTCCGGTTTCCGCGGTCTCGCGGGGGCCTCTCTCATCGCATTGGCGCTGGCCGGTGCGCCTGCTCTGGCGATGGCGGAAGACGTGACCGCGCCGGCGGGCGTGCCTGCGGCGGGGCCGATCCTGTCGGGGCGCATCTATGACGCGAACGGCGTGGCGCTGCCGGGCGCGCGGGTCGTGGTCGAGGGGACAGGCGCGCAGGCGACGACCAATCTCCAGGGCGAATTCAGCGTCATCACCCCCGATGCGCCGGGCGACGTCACGCTGCTGATCGACTATCTCGGCCGTCCTTCGGTCAGCCATGTCGTGCCTGCGGCTGAGCGAGGTCGTCCGATCTCGCTGACCCTGCCCGCCGCCAGCGGCGAGCCGGGCGATATCGTCGTGACCGGCGCCTCGCTGCTCGACAATACCGCGCGCGCGCTCAACCAGCAGCGAACTGCCGATAACACCGTCACCATCATCTCGTCCGACGCGATCGGCCGCTTCCCCGACCCCAATATCGCCGAGGCGCTGCAGCGCGCGCCCGGCGTCGGCATCGAGCGCGACCAGGGCGAGGGGCGCTATATCAACGTGCGCGGCGCGCCGTCCGAATGGTCGGCCATCTCGGTCGACGGCATCCAGATCCCCTCGGTCGACCCGAACACGCGCGCCGTCGACCTGGATACGCTGCCGTCGGACATCGTCGCCAATCTAGAGGTGACCAAGTCGCTGCTGCCGTACCAGGATGCGGACTCGATCGCGGGCGCGGTCAACATCACGACGCGTTCGCCCTTCGACCGCAAGGGCTTTGCGCTGACCGGCATGGCGGGCGCCAGCTACAACCAATATGGCAAGGGCCATGACTATCGCGGATCGGCCGCGGTCAGCGACACCTTCGGCCCGGATCGCCAGTTCGGCCTGCTCCTCTCGGGCAGCTATTCGATGACCCATCGCCAGCCCGACAATGTCGAGAACACCTGGAGCCAGACGCCCGCCGGGCTTCGCGTCACCGAGACACTGTTCAAGGATTACGACACCAAGCGCCAACGGATCGCAGGGACGGGCGCGTTCGAGTGGCGGCCGTCGGACCAGACCCATGCCTGGGTGCGCGGCACCTATGCCCGGTTCGAGGATGACGAGTTCCGCGACCGCATCGGCATCCTGTGGAGCGAGGGCACGCTGCAGGCCGGATCGACCGACCGCGCTGCGACGTACCGCAACACCCGCATCGAAAAGCAGGTCCGCCACCGCAAACAGGT
>CAJYRU010000428.1 GCA_913777295.1 uncultured Sphingomonas sp.
CGCCGTCGCGCGCGATTGCGCCGCCCGGGCGTCGCTGCCGGTTTCGATCGCGGATATGGTGCAGCCGCAGGCGAATGCTGGACGGGCGCGTCATGCCGCCATGTTGCAGGGCGAGGCGATGCTCGACGGGCCGGGGCTGCTGCTCAGCACCGACGCCGACAGCGCGCCTGACGCCGACTGGCTGCAGGCGATGGTGGCGGGATGCCGCCATGCCGACGTCGTGGCGGGCAGGGTGGTCCGCACCGTCTCCCGGCCGCACGCGCTGCAGGATCGGATCGAGGCCTATTACGACGCGCTCCATGCGCTGCGGCGGACGATCGATCCCGTCCCGTGGGAGGCGGCGGCGACGCATCATCACGCCAGCGGCGCCAATCTGGGCCTGTCGGTGGAGCATTACCGCGCGCTCGGCGGCTTCCTGCCGCTGCCGCATGGCGAGGACGCGCGGCTGATCGACGATGCGGCGCGCGCGGGGATGCGGGTGCGGCGCGATGCGGCGAGCGTCGTCCACACCTCCGACCGGCGGTTCGGCCGGGTCGCGCAGGGATTCGCGGGCAGCCTGCGGGCGCTGGACGGGGGCGGCGAGGCGATCGAGGTGGCGCATCCCCAGGATGTCGCGTGGCAGTATCGTCGCCATGCCGATGCCCGCCACGCGTTCGATCATGGCATGTTCGCGGCGCTGGCCATCGCGATCGGCCTGACCACCGACCATGTCGTCGGCGTGGCCCGCGACTGTCGCAATGCCGAGGCCTTCGCCATGTGCGTCGTCCCCGCCCCGCCGGGCGGGATGCGGCGGATCGCGCTGGCGGAGGCGGAGGCCGAAGTGCTGGCCCTGTCCACCGCGCGATTTGCGGCATGAACGATCTGCGTCATGCCATCGCCGCCCGGTCGGCAATGCTGGGCGGGCTGGGCGATCCCGCCGATCATGGCGCGCTGCTGCACCTCCTTCGGCTGCTGCACGAGACCGGGCGGTGCGACCTGCCGCTCGGCCGGCTGTTCGAAGGGCATGTCGATGCGATCCAGATCGTGTTGCGCTATGGGACGGCGGATCAGGTCGCACGGGTCGTTTCGGCGGTGGCGCATGGTGCGGCATTCGGGGTGTGGAATGCCGATCTGACCGGCGAACCGCTCTGCCTGAGAGACCTGCGCCTGCACGGCGGCAAGAGTTTTGCGAGCGGTGCCGGCCTGCTTAGCCACGCGCTGGTCGGTGTCGACGTACCGGGCGGGCGTCAACTGCTGCTGCTCGATCTGGCCCGCACTCCACCGGCGATCGACCGGTCGGTCTGGCAGGTGGCGGGGATGCAGCGATCGGACAGCCACGTCGTGCGGTGGCACGACGCCACGATCGCACCTGATGACCTGATTGGCGCACCCGGAGATTACGTGCGCGAACCTTGGTTCAGCGGGGGGGCGCTGCGGTTTGCCGCGGTGCAGGCCGGCGGGATCGCGGCGTTGCTGGACCATGGCACTGCGCACCTCGTCGCGGTCGGGCGCGCCGACGATCCACATCAGGCGAGTCGTCTGGCGGAATTATATCGTCTTGCCGAAACCGCTGCCGGCGCGGTCCGTACGGCGGCGGCCGGTTGGTTCGCGGACGACGCCGCCCGCCTGCCGCTGGTCGCGGCGGCGCGGGTCGCCGTCTATGCCGCCGGGGGACGAGCGATCGAACTCGCGCAACAGGCGGTGGGAGTCGCGTCGTTGTTCGACGCGCACCCGCTGGCTGCCGCGATCACCGATCTGTCCATGTATCTGCGGCAGCCCGCGCCCGATGCGCAGCGGATGCGCGTGGGCGCGGCGGTGGCGGGCGGGTTGCTGAACGTCCGCCTATGAGGTTGCGTGTGGGGTCCCCCAACCGTCTGCTGGTCGTCGCGCCGCACCCCGATGATGAAGTGATCGGTGCCTATACGCTGATCCGCCGGTTGCGACGCCGCGGCGTAGCGGTATGGGTGGTCGTGGTGACCGATGGCGCAGCGTCGCACCCGTCCAGCCTGCGGTGGCAACGCGAAAGGCTGGTCGCGGAACGGCGGCGCGAGAGCCGGCGCGCGCTGCATCGGATCGGGGTGGCGGCGGGTGCGGTGACGTTCCTCGGCCTGCCGGACGGGAGCCTGCATACCCGCGCAGCCGCCGCACGGCGGGGGCTTTCGCGTGCGATCGGCCACGCGCCTGCGACGCTGATAGCGGTTCCGTTTGAGGGGGACGATCACCCCGATCATCGCACGGTCGCCGCTTGCGTGGCTGCCCTGCGCCGTCCCGGACTGCGCAAGATCGCCTATCCGGTCTGGCCCGCCGGACAGCGCCCTATCGGAGCGAGAATATTGTCGCTGACGGCGCAGGAGCGGTTGGCCAAGCGCCATGCGGTGCGCGGCTATCGGACGCAGACGGGACGGATCACCGACGACCCCCATGGCTTTGCAATGACCCGGCAGCAGATCGCAGCCTTTACCCGCCCGCGCGAAATGTTCGTCGAGTTGCATCGATGAAGCCGATCACGCTGGCCGAGTTCGACCGCCGGTTTGCTGGCGATGCCGACCCATGGTCGACCTTCTCCAACCGGGATGAGGCGGTGAAGCGTCGTGCCATCCTGCACTCCATGGGACCGGGGCCGTGGGCGCGCGTACTGGAGATCGCCGCCGGCAACGGGTCGAACTCGGTTGCGATCGCGCCCCGTGCGCTGCGCCTCGATGCGACCGAGGCGACGGATAGCGGCACCATGCTGGTCGCCAGTGCGCTGTCCGGCAGAAACCGGGCTCGGGCCATCAAGCTGGTCGTTCCCAATCGCTTGCCACGGAAGTGCTACGACGTCGCGGTCGTGGCGGAAATGCTCTACTATCTGAGTGCCAACGACATGGCGGGCACCGCCCGCATTCTTGCCGGCGCGCTGCGTCCCGGGGCCATGCTGGTTCTTGCGCATCACCGGGCCGACTATCCGGATTTTGCACAGCACGCCGGGCAGGTGCAGCGCGCCTTTCTGCGCGCGACGAAACGGCGCTGGCAGGTCCGGGTGGTCCGCCGAACCGGCCGCTGGATCGTGCTGGCGTGCCGTCAGCTATAGTCGCCGAGGGCAGCGACGAAATGGACCGGCGGCAACTAACGTATTGATATAGATCAGCAATCGCCGTCCCTTCGGAACGATCGTACAGCCCGCGCGCTTGATCGAACTCGTTCAACACGGAGGCCGGTGTGACCGATAGCCGCGACGATGGGCCTGTAGTGGCCGCAAAGAAGAACGCCGACGCGATGACCAGGGCGACCATTCCCGACGCCGTCGGGCACAGCGCGCTCGCCCGCGCCGTCACGATCAACCGGCCGGTGGCGGAGCTATACGCCTATCTCCGCGATTTTTCGAACCTGCCCTCGTTCATGGAGAATGTCGTCCGTGTGCGCGTGTCCGACGACACGACCTCCCATTGGGAAGTGAAGGCGCCCGGCGGCACGACGGTCGAATGGACCGCGCGCCTCACCGCGGATGAGCCGAATGCGCTTATCGCCTGGGCGAGCGAGGAAGGCGCCGACGTGCCGAACTCAGGGAGGGTGGAGTTCCGCGATGCCGGCGCGCGCGGCACCATCGTTACTGCCACCATTCTCTACGATCCGCCCGCCGGCGTGGTCGGGAAACTGATCGCCAAGATGTTCCAACGCGAGCCCGCGATCCAGGCGCGTCGCGACCTGCGCCGTTTCAAGCAGTTGATGGAAGCGGGCGAGATCGCGACCCCCGCGATGAACCGCAAGCAGTTCGAGGAGATGGGATTGTGAGAGCATTGGCGTGGCACGGCAAGCATGACGTGCGGGTCGATACCGTCGACGATCCCGGCATCGTCAACCCCCGCGACTGCATCATCAAGGTGACGTCGACCGCGATCTGCGGATCCGACCTGCACCTCTATGACGGCTACATCCCGACGATGAAGGCGGGCGACATCCTGGGCCATGAGTTCATGGGCGAAGTGGTCGAGGTCGGTGCGAAGTCCACGTTGAAGAAGGGGCAACGGGTCGTCGTGCCGTTCACCATCGCGTGCGGCTCCTGCTACCATTGCGGCAAGCACCAGTATTCCGCGTGCGACAACGGGCTGCCGGCAGACACTCAGGACATTGCGCAGGAGCTCTACGGCCACCCGATGGCCGGCCTGTTCGGCTACAGCCACATGACCGGTGGCTATGCGGGCGGCCAGGCGGAATATGTCCGCGTGCCGTTCAGCGACGTCGGGCCGATCGTCATCCCCGATGGCATCGAGGACGACAAGGTGCTGTTCCTGTCCGACATCCTGCCGACCGGTTGGATGGCAGCGGAGAATGCCGACATCGAGCCTGGCGACACGGTGGCTGTCTGGGGTTGCGGTCCCGTCGGGCTGTTCGCCGTACAATCCGCGTTCCTGATGGGAGCCGAGCGCGTAATCGCGATTGACCACTTTCCACGCCGACTGGAACTGGCGCGCCGATTTGGTGCCGAGACGCTGAACTTTGAGCAGACCGACATCTACGACGCGTTGATGTTGATGACCGGCGGGATCGGTCCCGATGCGGTGATCGATTCGGTCGGTCTCGAATCGCACGGCCTGTACGTCGACAACGTCATCGACCAGGTGAAGGTGTCGACCTTCCTTGGCACCGACCGCGCCCATGCCAACCGCCAGGCAATCATCGCCTGCCGCAAGGGCGGGCGCGTCTCGATGCCCGCCGTCTATGGCGGGTTCGTCGACAAATGGCCGCTCGGCGCTTTCATGGAGAAGGGCCTAACGCTCAAGACCGGGCAGACCCACGTCCAGCATTACTTGCCCGGCCTGTTGCAGGCGATCCTCGAGGAGAAGATCGACACGACCTTCCTGATCTCGCACCGCATGGACCTCGAAGATGCCCCGCTCGGCTATCAGAAGTTCCATGACGAACAAAACGACTACACCAAGATCGTGTTGAAGCCCGGCCTGAACGGCTGAACAGGAGAGACGCCATGGCTGACAGGTTTGCCATCATCACCGGTGCATCGACCGGCATCGGATTCGAACTCGCGACGCTCGCCGCAAAGGACGGCTACGACATTCTCGTCGTCGCGGACGAGCCGCTGATCCACGAAGCCGCGCGCGATTTCCAACAGTTCGGCACCAGCGTGCAGGCAATCGAGGCGGACCTGGCTACAATCGAAGGCGTCGACACGGTATTGGCTGCCACAAACGGCCGCCGCATCGACGTGTTGTGCGCCAACGCAGGCCGCGGGCTTGGCCATGGCTTCCTTGACCAGAAGGTCGAGGACTGGCGACACGTGGTGGAGACCAACATCACCGGCACGATCTACCTGCTACAGCGCGCGCTGCCCGACATGGTTGCGCGCAACGACGGCAAGATACTCGTAGTGGGCTCGGTCGCGGGCTACATCCCCGGCGCGTTCCAGGCCGTCTACAACGGCACCAAGGCGTTCATCGATAGTTTTACAGAGGCGCTCCGCAACGAACTGAAGGAAGCGGACGGGGTCACGATCAGCACGCTCGTGCCGGGCCCGGTCGATACCGAATTCTTTGCGCGGGGCGACCTGCTCGACACGCAGGTCGGCAGCGATCCGAACAAGCGTTCCGCCGAAGACGTGGCGAGCGATGGCTGGAAAGCGATGATGCGGGGGAAACCGTCCGTCTTCTCAGGCTGGACTACCAAGATCCAGGGCGTGATCGCCAACCTCGTACCCGGATCGGTGCTTGCCGAACAGCATCGGAAGATGGCGGAGCCGGGTTCCGACAAATAGTAACCCGGTTAGCTCATGTGAGAGGTTTGCTGTCGCACGCAGCCATTGGGATGCCTCGCGGCTTTCCGGTCGACGCTTGAACAAGCGGTAGTTTTGCCCCCACCCGCCCGTAACCGGACACGCCGCTTCCCACCCACCACGTCGATCGGCGGGGGCTGAACTCACGGCCGCTTTCAGGCTTTGCAGGCAGCTAGCTCAACGACCGAAAATAGGGCGCGTAGCTGCCGCTGGAAGCCTTATGAACAAGCGTCCGCTTACGCCACCTAGGCGCTCGAAAGCGGACAGGCAGCTCACCACCAAATAATTCCGGGCAGTTTGCGGGGCCGCTCCCGCCATACGGGGATAAGGACGCTTCATCAGCCACGGCGGCATTCCCGAAGCTGCATGTTTGGATGAGAGATCGTCCTAAGCAGCTTAGACCCGCTTGCATCAACCGCCGTTCTTTCATCGACAGCCGATGCGAGCGGCCCTAGCCCTTCTAGGGTCAGGACTCATTGATCATAGCCAGAAGATGACGATGGCCGCGAGCACGATGGCGGAGAAGAACGTGGTCGGGCATCGATCGTAGCGCGTGGCGACCCGACGCCAGTCTTTCAGGCGGCCGAACATGATCTCGATGCGGTTGCGGCGCCTGTAGCGGCGTTTGTCGTATTTGATGGGCTCGTTGCGGGATTTCCGGCCCGGGATGCAGGGCTTGATGCCCTTTTCCTCCAAGGCATCCCTGAACCAGTCAGCATCGTAGCCACGGTCGGCGAGCAGCCATTGCGCCTTGGGGAGTTCGTCGAGCAGGGCCGCTGCGCCGATATAATCACTGATCTGGCCGGCAGTCATGAAGAAGCTCAAAGGGCGACCGTTCGCATCGGTAACGGCATGGAGCTTGGTGTTCATGTCGCCCTTCGTGCGGCCGATCAGGCGGCCGAAATCCCCCTTTTTTCCGCCAGGCTCGACGCCGTGCGGTGCGCCTTCAGATAGGTCGCGTCGATTATCACCGTCTTGCGATCGGCGCCTGCGGAGGACAGCCCTTCCATCATGCGCGTGAACACGCCCGCTGCGCCCCACCGCTTCCAACGGTTATACAGCGTCTTGTGAGGGCCATAGTCCTTCGGCGCATCCCGCCAGCGCAGCCCGTTGCGATTGACGAAGATGATTCCGCTCAACACCCGCCGATCATCCACCCGCAGCCTGCCGTGGCTCCTCGAAAAATACGGCTCAAGCCGCGCCATCTGCTCGTCGGTCAACCAGTACAGGTCGCTCACAGCCAGTCTCCTTGCGGAGCCTGAATCAGATCGCGCCTCTCACATCAATGGGTCCTGACCCTAGCCAGCGATTTCCGATTTGGCGACGGTCCACCCGACGGTTGCATCGCGCCGGTGTCCGCACCAGGATGTCTTGCTCATCGCGCCGGATCGCCCTCGCCAACGCCGCAAGCGTGGGCCGCCGTTGCGATGGACGGCGGCCCCGGTAGGTCACTTGTCCTTCGCCAGCACCGGATATTTGATGCCCAACTGGTCGAGATAGGTCGGGTATTTCGCCGGATCATAATAGTATTTCGTCATTTTGGGTCGCAGCTCGCGCATCACCTTTTCATTCAG
This sequence comes from uncultured Sphingomonas sp., assembly GCA_913777295.1. Lineage (GTDB taxonomy): Bacteria > Pseudomonadota > Alphaproteobacteria > Sphingomonadales > Sphingomonadaceae > Sphingomonas. The sequence goes on from CAJYRU010000428.1 coordinate 7,318, forward strand.
CCAGATCGCCGGCTTGTCATCGGGGCCGATCACCGGGGCATAGCTGTCGGTCTTCAACTGCACGTCGCGGAAATAGGTCTTGGCTTCGGCGATCAGCTTGGGCGTGGTCATCAGGTCCAGCACGGTCATCGCCACCGCCTTTGCACCGGCCTCCACCCCCTTGTGCGCGATCGGGGTGGCCATCGCCATGGCGGAATTGATGTGGTGGCCGATCATGTTGGGAACGTTGGAGGGATAGCGGATGGTGATCGTCGGCACCGCCCACATCACGTCGCCGATGTCGTCCGACCCGCCGCCGACCACCGCCGTCCGGTTTTCGGGCGTGCTGAGCGGGCTGACGGCGCTGCGCAGGGGTTCGACCTTGCGGCCGTTGATCTCCTGCATCGCCTTGGCAAAGGCCTGGTCGGCAGGGGACCATTTGGGCATCCCGACCGCAGTGATATTGGCATAGGCCGCCTCGGCCAGCGGCTTGTTGGCGAAATTGGGCGCGGCATAGCCCAGGATCTGCCTTGTGACCGTCGTGCCGGTGGCGCGCGCCGCCCCTTCCGCGATCTCGTTGCCGGTCTCGAACAGCGTCTTCACGCCCGCAAAGGTGCGATCGCGGAAATAATACCAGACCGACGCCGTATCGGGCACGATATTGGGCTGACCGCCGCCATTGGTGATGACGTAGTGCGAGCGCTGCGTCACCGGCAGGTGTTCGCGCCGGAAATTCCACGCGGTGTCCATGATCTCGACGCCGTCGAGCGCCGACCGCCCCTCCCACGGCATCCCGCCGGCATGGGCGGTCTTGCCGTGAAAGGTATATTCGACCGACACCATGCCGTTCATGCCAAGCTCGCCATAGGCCGTGCCGAAGTCGCTGCTGACATGCGCGAAGATCGACGCGTCGACGCCCTTGAACATGCCGGCGCGGACATAATAGGCCTTGGTCGCCAGCAGTTCTTCCGCGACGCCTGGCCACAGCATCAGCCGACCGGGGATATGGTTCTTCTCCATCACCCGCTTGGCGGCGATGGCGGCGGCGATCATCATCGGCATTCCCGAATTATGCCCCTCGCCATGCCCCGGCGCGCCGGCGACCAGCGGCTTGGGATTGGGCGTGCCGGGCGTCTGCGACAGGCCCAGCAGCCCGTCGATGTCGCTGCCCAGCGAGATCAGCGGGCCGCCCGATCCCCAGGTCGCGGTAAAGGCGGTCGGGATGCCCGCCACCCCACGGGTGACGGTAAACCCGTTCTTTTCCAATATATCGGCCAGATAGGCAGAGGTACGCACCTCCTGAAATCCCGGTTCGGCGAAGCTGAAGACGGTGTCGACCATCTCCTGGATCTGCTTTGCCTGCGCATCGACATTGGCCGCCGCCTCTGCCTTCAGCGGCTTCGGTGCCTGCGCCGCCGCCGGGGCGATCCCGACTGTCGCGGTCGTCGCCATCAGCAGCGCGCTCGTCGCCGTTCGCATGAGATTCATGTCTTGTCCCCCTTCAGGATGGTTCAGAATTTCGCCGTGAAGGCGACGCGGAAGGTGCGGCCCAGCACGTCGTACATCGACCGCGCGGTCTGGGCGTAGGCGGGCACGTTGTTGCCGTCGGGACCATTACCGACCGGCACCGGATCCCGGTTCAGCAGGTTGCTGACGATGAAGTTCAGGCTGCCCTCATGCCCGTCGCTGCGCAGCTTCACGCCGAATGCGGCGTCGAGGTACAGGATGCCCGGAATGCGATTGCTGTTGATCGTGCGATAGCGGGTGGTCGAGGCCGGACAGCCGGTCGTGCATTCGACATAGTCGTTGCCATAGACGCCGTTGCCGAAACCGCGAGCGACTAGGTTCAGGCTGACCGGATCGAGGTCGTAGAACGCGCTGACCCGGTAGCGCCATTTCGGCACCGAATAGGCCCCCGACAGGCTGCCGCCATTCACCCCGGCATAGTCGATCGGGAAGATGCCGTTATCGATGACGTTCGCGATGTAATGCGTCGCATTGCCATGCACGCTGAGCTTGCCGGGCAGGGTTTCGCTGATCGCCGACAGGTCGGTGCGATAGCTCCCCTCGATGTCGAAGCCGCGTTCCCGCTGGCTGGCAAAGTTGAACGGCTGGATGATGATGCGCTGCAACGCGCCGCCGGCATAGTTGATGTTGCCGCAATATTGGGACGATCCGGTGTAGCAGAAATCGACCGTGTTCTGCGCGGTGATCGTGCCGATCGCATCGTCGACGGTGATGTCGAAATAATCGAACGACATGGTCAGCCCGGACACGAAGCGCGGGTTCAGCACGCCGCCCAGTGTCCAGGTCTTGGCCTTTTCCGGCCGCAGCGCGATGTTGCCGATGGTGGTTTCGAGGAATTGCTGCGATCCGCTGATCGGGGCGTTCGACGGCAGGATCACCGTGTTGGTGCGCGCGGTGCCGGCGGCGAACAGTTCCTGCAGGTTGGGCGCGCGGATGTCGCGGCTATAGGTACCGCGGAACTTGATGTCGGGGATCGGCTCCCATGTCGCGCCGACCTTCCACGTCTGTACGGTGCCCGAGGTGGAATAATCGGTGTAGCGCCCCGCCCCGTTCAGCGCGACGCCGGGCAGCACCGGCAGGTCCAGTTCGACAAAACCTTCCCTGACCGAATAGTCGCCGCGGTTGACCAGATAGTTGCCGTACAGCCAGCCCGACGAGAATTGCGGATCGACGCTGCCGTCGATCTGTTCCTTGCGCCATTCGCCACCGAACGCGATCGCCGCGACGCCGCCGGGCAGCTTGAACAGCGCGCCGTTGACGCTGGCGGCGGCGACGTCCTGCCGGATGGTCTGGTCGCGCTGCGGTTGCGCCGCGCCATAGATATAGGCGAGCGCCGCCGCTGACGGGCCGCCGATGCCCAGCCGGTCGATCGGCACGCAGCCATTGCCCGGATTGGTCAGCGTAGATCGGCACACGATCTGCCCGTTCGACAGCACCGCGTCCTGTGCCAATGCCATGCGGGCATTGTTCCACGTGTTGGTCAGTTCCTCGTGCGATTTAGTCGCGCCATGTTGGTAATAGGCGTCCCAGCTCCATCTCTGTCCGAACAGGCCAAACCTGCCCTTCGCGCCGAAGACATAGCGATAGACCTCGCGCGTGTTGTCGCTGCCCGGTGCCGGGAAACCGGCGTTCGACGTGCCGATCGTGATCGAAGCTAGACCGTTCGCCTGCATCGCGGCCGCGACCGTCGGATATTGGGTCAGCAGATACGCGTTGTCGCCCCGGATGGTGACGCCGGTGCTGGGCGTCTGCTGATAGAAGCTCTGCCCCCGGTAGCGGTTGTAGGAAAACTGACCATAGACCTGCAGCGCGTCGGCGACATCGAACGCGATCCTGTCGAAGAAGCTGATCCGTTCCTCATGCGGGATCAGCGAGTTGGTGCCGACATGCCCTTCCAGCGTCGTTCGCCAGTCGCCGCCGACCATCCAGGGCGACGACGTCGCGTTGGTGGTGCCGTAGGTCAGCTGCCCGGTCTGGCCGTCGCCCAGTAAATAGGTGCCGCGCAGCGGCCCGGCGGTGACCAGCCCGCCACGCGTATAGCCGGCCGGACCGAAGCCTGTGCCGACCAGCCGCTGCGGTTGCCCGTTGGTCGCGGTATAGGCGGGGTTGTTGATCTGGAAATAGCCGTTGTCGTTCCAGTCGCGGGCAATGGTATCGACGCCCTCCTGCCGGAAATATTCGCCACTCAGCAGGATGTGCAGCCGATCGTCCAACATCGACTGCCCCACGGTCGCCGCCAGCCGGTGATTGCGACCGTCGCCATAGGTCGTGATCCCCTGATCGGCGGACACCTTCAGCCCGCTGAATCTTTCGTCGAGGATGAAGTTGACGACGCCACCGACCGCGTCGGAGCCATATTGCGCCGACGCGCCGCCGGTCACGACCTCGACCCGTTCGATCAGATCCTGGGGGAAGGTGTTGATGTCGACCACGCCGTTGACGGCGGAGGCGACCGATCGCTGCCCGTTGAGCAGCACCAGCGTCCGTCCCGCGCCCAATCCGCGCAGGTTGACGGATGCGATGCCGGCAATGCCGTTCGACAGCGATCCCGAACTGTTGCCCGATGTGCTGCCCTGCCCGATGGCGGGAAGCTGGTTGACGAAATCGGCGATGTTTGCGGGCTTTTGCGCCTGGATCTCGGCGGCGCCCAGCACCGCGACGGGGGTCGGCGCGCTGTAGCCGTCGCGGACGATGCGGCTGCCGGTCACGACGATGTCGCTGCCTGGCGTTTCTTCGTCGATCGCGGGATCGTCCGGTTCGGCCGTGGCGAGGAGCATCCCTGCGCCCGGCGTCACGGTGACCGCCGCCTTCGATCCGTCCGGGGCCGCCGCGATCGCCTGCGCCCTTGCCCCCATCGGCAGCAGCACCGCTGCCGTTACCGTTGCCAGCAACGCGGCGCGCGCACTAATGCCGCGTTCCGCCGATGCTTCCCCCGCTCCCGTGAGCCTGTTCGTCCCCGCCATGTCGCCTCCCGAAGCCCCTGTTGGAAGCCTGTTCGGGCATCGCTCTCCCAGCGTCGTTCGTCGGGTTCAGGAATTGCGTGGTCGCAACCACGCCTTTCCGTCACATTCCGGACAGTTAGCCGAACCCCTTTATCGAGACAGGATATTTCCCCTTACCTTCGTCTCGCAGTGGAATATTGCATGAAAGGCGCCGCATGATCCTTGCAAATTGCGACTATTTAGCCTTCGACTGCGCAGGATTCCGGCGTGTCGTCGCCGGATGACGCCGTAAACCGCTATCGAACGGGCACGCCGGACCCATCGGTCATTCCTGATTCGTGAACACGATCGGCGGCGTCGTGCGCTGCGTCACCTGTCGCATCACGAAGCTGCTGCGAATCTTGGCGACATGGGGCAGCTTCGACAATTCGCGGCGATAGATGCGATCATAGTCGCCGAACGAGCGGACATGAATCATCATCACGAAATCGGTATCGCCCGACACGAAGCTGCAGAAGCTCATCGACGGACAGCGCACGACCGCTTCCTCGAATTCGTTCAGCACCTCTTCCGCCTGCGACTGCAGTTCGATCGATACCAGCGCGGTGACACCATAGCCCAGCCGTTCGATGTGCAGATTGGCGGTATAGTTGGCGATCGCGCCGCGCTCCTCCAGGATCTTGCGGCGGCGGGCGGCAGCGGTGCTGGACAGATGTACCCGGTCCCCCAGCGTCACATCCGAGATGCGGCCATCGGCGGCAATCTCCTGAAGCACCCGGTAATCCATGGGATCGAGGGAAAGAATCTCCGTTTCCATCGCAAATCGCCTCCGCCGCGCAGCAATCCAAATGGTGCAGTGCAAAAAGATTACTGAAAATGACGGTGGGTGCAACCGGTTGCAGGACTTGGCCCCGAATGCTGCCCCGCAGCAGTTGACAGCGCGACCGGACACCATAAAGGGCATGTTACAACGTAACAGGGAAATATCGTGTCCAAATCTGTCCGGGTCTCAGCCATGCTGCTGCCGCTGCTCGCCTTCGCCCTGCCCGCTCATGCCCGTGCGACCGACGAACCGCCCGTCAGCGACGCCGCGACGGACGGCGACGACACGAATGACGACATCGTTGTCCTAGGAACGCGCCGCGCCGGGCCGGACCAGACCCTGTCGTCCGATGCCGCGACGCAGATCATGTCGCAGTCCAGCCGATCGATCGAGCGCGACATCCTGACCGCGGCCGGGGTCTATCGCCTGTCCGACGCGCTAGAACTGGTCAGCGGGGTCAGCAACCAGAACAACCGTGGCGGGCTGATGGACAATTTCGCCATTCGCGGCTTTCTGGGCACGCCCGATGGCGGCGCGGAATATTATGTCGACGGCTTCCTCGCCAATCGCGGCATGGTCCCGCCGCGCGATCCAGCGACGACCGAGCGGGTCGAACTGCTGAAGGGACCGGCGGGCGCACTGTTCGGCGACATCGATCCGGCAGGGCGGGTCAATCTGGTCAGCAAGACGCCGAACTTTACCCCCGCCGCCTATGCGACCTTCACCTACGGATCGTTCGATACCCGTCGGGTCGAGGTTGACGCCACCGGCCCGATCAGCGGGACGCTCGCCGCACGGATCGTCGTCGCCGCCGAGGATTCGGATGGTTGGCGCGATTTCGTCCGGCTGGAGCGACAGGTGGTGGCGCCATCGCTCACCTGGCGGCCATCGGACGCGATCCGGCTGACCTATGTCGGCGAGATCACGCGCTTCAACACGCTGTTCGACCGCGGCATCCCGGCGATCCGGGGCGATGCCAACGCGGTGCGTAGATCCGCCTATTTCGGGGAGCCGAACGACGGGCTGACCCATTTCCGCAACCAACGCCACCAGTTGACCGGACTGTTCGACCTGGGCGGCGACTGGTCGGTCAATGGCGGGGTCGTGTGGCGGACCGGCACGCTGAAGGGGTTGTCGTCCGACCAGTCGCGGCTGGTCGACGATCGCACCTTGTGGCGGCAGCGCCGTTCGCGCGACTTCGCGGTCGACGACTGGTCGGCCCGGGTCGAACTATCGGGCCGGATCGGCGATCATCGCCCCAGTTTCGGGATGAAGGGCTATATCCTCGATTATGCCGAACGCTGGATGCGGCGCAATCCGGGCAATCCCGCGACCGGCGGCAATCCCTACGCCATCGACGTATTCAACCCGGTCTATGGCCAGCGGCCGCCGACGCTGTTGCCCTTCACCAACAATCGCGAAAATCGCTGGTCGGGCACACTCTATGCGCAGGATCTATGGCAGGCGACCGACCGGCTGACGCTGGGCGGCGGGGTGCGGTTCGACGCCTATCGGCAACGCATCCTCAACAACCGCACCGGGCAGATCGGCCGCACGGTCGAGCAGCCGTTCCATTTCCGGCTTGAGGCGAAATACCAAGCGACCGACGCGATCGCGGTCCACGCCAACTGGGGTGAGAATTTCGTCCTGAATTCGGGCACCGACCGTTTTGGCCAGGGTTTCGCACCGGAAACCGGCAAGGGCTATGAGGTGGGCATCGCCGGCCGCTGGACGGGTCTCGATCTGGCCGCGACGTGGTTCGACATCCGCAAGCAGGGTATCCTGACCAACGATCCGGTCGACGCCAACTTCCTCGCGCCGGTGGGCAGCCTGCGCAGCCGCGGGATCGAGTTCGACGGATCGCTGCGGATCGCGCAGCATTGGCAGGTCATCGCCAACTATGCATGGACCCATGCGCGGGTCGACGACTCCGCCTTTCCGACCGACCATGCGCTCAACGTGCCCGACCATAGTGGTACGATCTTCGCGCTCGGTCGCTTCCTCGACGATGGCGGGCGAGGCATATCGGTCGGCGCAGGGGTAAGCTATGTCGGCGACCGCGCCGGATCGATCGAGCGCGACTATGTCGTGCTGCCCGCCTATGTGAAGGCCAAGGCGTCGGTGGAATATGCCCTGTCGCCGCGCCTGACGGTGCGGGCAGAGGCGGATAATCTGTTCGACGAACGCTATGCGCAGAGTTCGTACAGCCGGGTGTGGATCTATCCCGGTCAGCCGCGCATGGTCCGCCTGTCGGTACGGGTCGCGGCGTAGACGCCCCGACCACGACGCCTATCCCGCAGCCTGCCGTTCGCCGCCGTTCAGTACGGCGCAACGGCGGATCGCTTCGGACAAGGCTTCGGGCGCGCTGGGTTTCGGACAGACCATTGCCCGCGGATAACGCTGGCGAAGGTCGGCGTCATCGGCATGGCCCGAATGGAAGATCAGCGGCACGCCGGCGGCATGGAGCCGGTCCGCCGCCGGGAACACCGTCCCGTCGGCCAGCCGCACGTCCAGCACGGCCGCGGCAAAGGCGGCACCATGGCGCTCGACGGCCTCCTGCGCTTCGACGAGGGTCATGCACGGCCCTTCGACCGCGAAGCCCGCCGCCTCGATCGTCGCCTGCACATCCAGCGCGATAAACAGCTCGTCCTCGACCAGCAGAACCGGGTCAGTCACGCCGCACCACATTCGCCGGCATCCGCATTTCCAGCCGGAAGCTGCCGTCCGCCGAAACCGTGTCCAGCGTACCGCGCAACTGCTTGACGCTGGTTTCGACCAGTACCGACCCGAATCCGCGCTTGCCCGGTGCCTGTTCGCCCGTATCCTTCGCGTCCTCGGTCCATGTCAGCACGATCCCATCTTCCCCGACCTGCCACTGCACGTGCAGACCCCGTTCCCCGTTGCTGCCCAACGCCCCATATTTGATCGAATTGGTTGCCCACTCGTGAAGAATGAGTGCCAGGGGCGACAGACAGCTTCTGTCGAGTGCAACGACCGGACCATCGATTTCGATCCGCGCATGTTCGCGATACGGGGCCAGCGTCGTGGCGACGATGTCGTCCAGCCCGATGGCATGGGGCTGCCCCGCCGGCGACGCCAGCGAATGCGCCGATCCCAGCGCCGCGATCCGGCGGCGGATGTCGTCGGCAAAGGTGCGCAGATCGTCGTGCGAGCGTGCGGCGATGGTAATCATCCCTGCGATCACCGCGAACAGGTTCTTCACCCGGTGGTTCATCTCGCGCAGCATCAGCTCGCGCGTTTCCGCCAGCGCATATTCGGGGGTGACGTCAATCGACACCCCCACCAGCCGCTGCGGCGTGCTGCCGCCGACGACCCGGCCGAACCCCTTGACCCAGCGCGTCTGTCCGTCGCGGCGACACACGCGGAACGTCGCCTCGTAATCGCCGCTGCGTTCGATCGCACGGCGCAGCGATGCCTCGACCTTCGGCAGGTCCTCCGGGTCGATACGGGTCAGCAGCGTGTCGATGCCGACCTCGGCATCGGGTGCGACTTCGAACAGCTGGCGTTCCACCGGGTCGAGGACCAGTTCGCCGTCTTCGGGACAATATTCCCAGACGCCGATGCCCGCCGCCTTGATCGCCAGGTCGAGCCGTTCGCGCTCGGCGGCCAGCTGTCGTTCGAGGGCGAGAGCGTCGGTGATCTCGGTCAGGACGAGTGTCGCGCCGTCCACCTCTCCGGTCTGGGTACGATAGGGCAGGATCCGCATCGAAAAGATATGCTGCCCATCGGCGGTCCGCACCCGGCGCTGCGATGGTGGCGCCCCGGCGACAACCGCACGGGCATCGTCGAGGTGGCCGGCATCCTGCAGCCGGTTGGCGACATCGGTCAGCGGACGGCCCCGATCGGTCGGCTTCAACGGAAAGATGCGCGTGGCGGCGTCGGTATAGCTGCGGACCTTCAGGTCGGCGTCCAGCACCACGACCGCCAGTTCGGTCGATTCATAGAAATTGCGCAGATCGGAATTGGCGACGGTCAGCTGGTCGACCTTGCTCTTCAGCTCGTCATTGACGGTCGACAGTTCCTCGTTGGTCGATTGAAGCTCCTCGTTCATCGACATCATTTCTTCGTTGGAGCTTTTCAGCTCCTCGTTCGCCGTCTCAAGCTCCTCGATCGCCGATCGCAGCCGGTGGCGCGTCAGGCGCAATTCGTCCTCCAGCGCCTCGAGATGGTCGTCGCTGGGTTCGAGATCCTGCAACTCGCCCTGCTCCAGCGGCACGAACGGACCGGTGTCGCGGAACACGAACAGCAGCGTGCCGTCGCCCAGCGGATCGCAGATGATCTCGACCGGCTGGGTGCCGTAATCGGTTTCGACGGCGACATCGCGCGCCACCACGCGGCGGCGTTCGTCGCGCGCCTGACGCAACAACGGCCCGATGACGTTGCGCAGGCCGGGCCGGGCCAGGTTCACCGCGCTGCTGCCGCCGGTGCGGGTCACAGGAAATTCGAAATAGCGGCTGAGCTTGCCATAGGCGGAAATGATCCCGCCATCCTGATCGACGATCAGGCTGGGCGGGGCATAGCGTTCGACGACGCGCCGGGTCGCCAGCGCCTCGCTGCCGAGCGCCGTCGTGTCGCCGCGCGTGTCGCGCTCGCGCCGTG
>CAJYRU010000429.1 GCA_913777295.1 uncultured Sphingomonas sp.
CGAACGAGCGGATCATCCGCGGGCGGCTGTCATCGCTCGCCTTTCTGGTCGAGGCGATCAGCGCCCAAAATCCCGCCATGCTGATCGTCGGCGAAGCGGTCGAACCCGATCCGTCCTTCGCCTGCGCACTGTCGAGCCGGATTTACGATGCGATGATCGCATCCTGATCTGAAAGATCGGCGCTTGGGAACCGTAAGGGGGCAGGGGACACCACGACGCCCGGAGAGGCCAAGACTTCGTCATCGCGCTGTCGACGACAGAAAGTCCTGGCTTTCCGCCGGACTTCAGATTCGGAGAATTTGGAAGGATGGTGCACCCAATCGGACGAAACTGGGCACTCAGATTGCTGGGAAATTTCGGTGCCAAGGGGCCGATCTGAAATGATGCGTCTGTTCTGAGCTGATCGACGAAGTAAAGGGAATCAGGCGGCTTTGAACCACCGCGCCATTTTACTGAGCGTTCATATTGATACGCTACTCGCGATGCGCCCCCTGTCAGCGGACCTCAGCATGACAAATTTGGCGCCGCTTTTGCGCCCTATTCTAATGCACCGTCGCTAAACGGGGCCGAACTCAACTAAAATGTTAGTCAATCCTTATCATTATACGATATTTACTCTGCGGAGACTCTTTTTAAGATGGAGGTAAATATGCAAGTTTTCAAAGCTCTTATCGGAAACCAGTTTCATACGAGCGAGGTGTATGTCGCCGCTACCGACAAAGAGAAGGCATGCGCCGCTATTGAACGCCATCTTCTATCTGAAAGCTGGCAAGCTATTGAGCGTCGGGAGTTGGAGTGGTCGAATGAACTGGAAGGTAGTCGTAAAGCTACCGCTGAGGATCATCGCTACGAGCTGATGCGAGACAGCGTTGAAGCCGAAACGGAACCGGCGGAAGCCGATGAATTGAAAACTCACTCATTCTATGGTCCTTTGCTACAGTGCCCTGAATCGGTGAATACCTCAAGCGGACAGACGTGGGGAAACGGCTAGAATTGGGAGTGATACATGAAGAAGATATCACCTTGATTAATCTGCTAAACCCAAAAATCGCGGTCATGTACCTGTCGCCGCTGCCGCAATTCATCAATCCGGCGAACGGCAGCATCTTGGGGCAGGCTCTGGTTCTCGGGACAATGCAGATCGTCATCAGCGTTTTCGTCAACGCGATGATCGCAGTCTCGGCGGCCACGATCGCTGTGTTCCTCATGCACCGTTCTACCTTTGCGCTGGTCCAGCGTTGGGTGATGGACACCGTCCTAGCCGGCTTAGCGGTCAAAATGGCCACCGAAGCACCCCGATAGGCAGACTATCCCCGCCCGGTGCCAGCTTGGCGAGGATGTCAGCAACGCAAGCGGCCGAGGCGTTCCCATTGGGATCGAATTTCGGGAAAAGCAGCTAGACCGATGATCACGAGTAGCCGGTAGGCATCAGCCGCTCCACGATGTTCAAGGCCGTCCAATCGGCACAGGACGCCGCCCATTCCGCTATCTCGGTCTTTCCCCGCGCACGGGTGGACGCGGCAAGCGCCGCCTGCCGCGTTAGGGCATATGCAGCGATCCGCGACACGGTACATTCCGCATGTCCGTAGGCCGCTGCAAACACACCTAGGCGACGCACCTGGTCGACAGGAGCATGATCGTCGTTACCTAGATCGAGCCAAGTGAAGGCAGAGTAGCCCAAATCCCACAGCCTCTCTCCCGGCTGTACGGTATCGAAGTCGATCATTGCCGCTGGCATGTCGTCCACGAAGACGGTGTTCGTCGGAGCCCAATCGTTATGGCAGGCTACCTCGAACCCGGCCGCCTGGATCGCCGGCATGTAGGCCGTCGCGTCGTGGAAGCCACGAAGCAGGTTCGCGGCTGCTGCCAGTTGATCGTCTGAGTATGCCCCCAGATCAGAGGGCACGACGCCGGGAATGAACGATAGAACCTCGCGCCCGGCATCATCTATGCCTTGAAAGCGGGGAGCATGGCGGAAGCCGATTTTTTCAAGGTGAAGCAGGCAAGCATGGCCAAACGCCGCGTCACGCATGATCGGACGCCGCACCGTATCGCCGATCCGAACCACGCCGCTTGTGCTGCGACCGCCTAAGAGGGGCTGACCATCCATCCTCCCAGCCTATCAGGACCAGCGTCCTGAGGCTTCCCGCAAAGGAACGGCCAGCAAGACGGCCGGGGCGTTCCCATAAGGATCGAATATCGGGAAAAGCGACCTGACCAGCGAGCAAGACCTACCCGGCGTTGCGGCGCAAAGTCCTCTCGATCAACCAAAGGTGCAGAAGCTGCACCGCGACAAGTGTGACACCGGTTCCGACCAGCACGGGGAATACAAGTGACTCCTGCCCGGCTCGGGCAGGAACATTCAACGCCATGAATACCTTAAAGCCAAGAACGCCGATTGCCAAGATCGGTATGAAGGCAAGCGCAACGGATCGGGGCGCGGACCAATTCACTGCCCCTGTGATCCCCCACTGCATTGGAAGTCGGCTCTGGTTGCGAAAGCGTATGTTCGCGCGGTAAGCTAAGGCAGAAAGTATCACGACAAAGACTGCCGAAACGACCAGCATACCCATAAACCGGCTCCTTCACGGATCGTCGTAGCATATTACCGACACAACGTCTCGCCTTCCCGTTTGGGATCGAACAACGGGACGGCTTCAGGCGTCCCAGATGGCGTCATGTGGGACTTTCCAGCCCGCCCCGATCCCGCAGTGATGCCGGGCGTTTGCCATCGGCAAGCCGATCGGTCGCGCTGGTCAGCGGAGTGGTCTGAAGAAGGCGCGTATGTCTGCGGCGAGAGCCGCCGGTTGCTCCAGCGCCGCAAAATGCCCTCCCTTGGGCATCATGCTCCAGCACCGGACTTCGAATACGCGTTCGACCCAGCTGCGGGGAGGCATCGGCAGCTCGCGCGGAAAGACTGCCACGCCCAACGGCACCGGCACCCTTTCGCCGGCAACGAACGCCAGCGGCTCAAGCCTGTTTTCCTTGTAGAGCCGCAGCGAGGCATCGATTGTACCGGAGAACCAGTATAAGGCGACATTGGTTATCACCGTATCCAGCGGGATTACATCTTCAAGATTTCCGCCATGGTCGCTCCAGGCATCGAACTTCTCGGCCATCCATGCGGCCAGTCCGATCGGGCTGTCGGATAGCCCATAGGCCAGCGTCTGTGGCCTGGTGCTCTGCAACGCCTCGTAAGCGCCGTTCTCCGCCGCAAAAGTCCTCGCGTGTTCGAGGAAGGCCAGCTCATCCGGCGTGATTGGCCCGGTCGCTTCGTCTACATGGGGAGCATAGCTGCCGGGAATATAATTGACGTGCAAGCCGGTCAGCTCCTCCGCCCGCTGCCGTGCAAGCCACATGGACACCCCCGCGCCAATGTCGCCGCCATGCGCGCCATAGCGATCATAGCCCAACCCGGCCATCAGCTTAGCCCACAAGGCTGCGATGGTCCTTGCGCTCACGCCGGTTGAAGATGGTGCCTGGCTCAGCCCGTACCCCGGCAGGGATGGTATGATCACGTCAAACGCATCCGTCGCATCGCCCCCATTGGCTGCAGGATCGGTTAGGAGCGGCAGGATCTGCTCCATTTCGATGAAGGATCCCGGCCATCCATGGGTCAGGATGAGCGGCATCGGTGCGGGGCCGACGCCGCGCTGATGGACATAATGAATGTTCAGCCCATCGATGCAGCAGATGAACTGGGGAAGCCGGTTCAGTCGTGTTTCGACTGCACGCCAGTCGAAGCCGTCGATCCATCGCGTGGCCAGACGCTGCATCAACCTCAGGCTCGTGCCGTCGTCGCTGCTGTCGGGATCGATAGGATTGACGAGGCGCGCCGCGATCACACGACGCTTCAGATCGGCCAGCGCAGCATCGGCAATCGCGATGCGATACGGCTTTGATGCCATCGTCATGCCTCCTCATTCCGCACGGAAACCAGTCCCCGATCGATCCGACGGCTTCATGTTCGATCGGCAGCCCGCGCCGCCCAGCACGGCGCTTTGTCCTGCAAGGAAGCTTGCGAGCGTCGTCGCCGGTCGACCGGTGATCTGCTCAACCACCCCGGTCGTGCGATCCTCTCCCCCGGTCGCGATCGCTTCGTCCATCCCGGCCAGCGTCGCCGCATAATCCCGGGGCAGCCCGAGGGCGGTGTAGCGAGCCGCCAGTTCCTGTGCCGTCAGGCGGCAGTGCCGCACGGGTCGTCCCATCACCTTGGTGATCGCGGACGCCACCTTGTCGTAGCTCAGCGCCTCGGGTCCGGTCAGCACATGGTCGCCGGAAGCCAGCATTGGATCGCATAGCGCCGCGACCGCCACGGCCGCGATGTCAGCGGCATCGATGAACGGCACGCGTCCATCCTCTGTCGCAGAATAGATGCATCCGTCTTCCAGGATCGACGGCAGATGCTGCGTCGTCAGGTTCTGCATGAACCAGCTCGGGCGCAGCGCTGTCCAGCGCGACACATGGGCATCGAGCCAGCCATGAACCTCTCCCATCATCGGGCCATTCCGGTCGAGCGACGAGGCACTCAGCAGCACCAGTCGCCCGGGCACGTGCGACACCGCGCGTTCCAGAAAAGGGCGCATCACGGCAAGATGGTCTACCCGGTCGGTCGGGGCCACAAGATACACTGATGAGACACCATCCAACGCCGCGTCATGGGTCGTCTCATCCGCCCAGTCGAACCGGACCTGATCGGCGGAAGTGGGTTGCCGGGTCGCGATCCGCGCATCGATCCCACGTCGGCCAAGCCCGTCCGCAACCAACCGCCCCGTCTTGCCGGTCCCGCCCGTCACCAACACGCGATCAGCCATGGTCGACCTCAACAGTAGCAAAGGCATCGACCGGCGCCGATCCCTTGACGGCGCGCAACACGACAAGCGGGTTCCAGTAGTCGCGATATTGAGTGATCCGTCCCCCCACCGTGCGGATCACCGATATGTATCGCTGGTTATAGGGTTCGCCGGTCGCCACACCGCGTCCGAACCCCTCGAACTCGATGACGACCAGATTAGGATCGGTCGATGGATGCACGACGGCTGTTCCCATGCGATCGAACGCAATCATTCCGCCGATGCGTTCCAGATGCGCGGCGATCGCGGCCCGACCCTCCAGCCGCGCCGGCATGCCTGCGGGCGCGTAGGGGAACTCCATGACGCCGTCGTCAGCCATCATCTCGACGAAGCCGGTCGCATCGAGATCAATCCGTGCGCCGAGTGCATCACACAGCATGGACGAGAAGCTTTGAATGTTTTCGGTCATGATCTACCTCGAAACGGATGGAACGCTACTGTTCCGGCCATAAGTGGGAAATTCACGATGGAACGCAACCGTTCCGCCGCCAGAAAGTCACCCGTCCGTGCGCCCAGTGGTGCGGCCATCATGCGGGTTGCGGTAACCGACGCTTTGGTGCGCGCCTTCTTTCAGGAATGGACGCGCACGGGTTATTCAGGACTTAGCCTGGAGCGCGTCGCGCGCTCCGCAGGCGTAGGGAAGGCAGCGCTCTACCGGCGCTGGCCCGATAAGACCGCGATGGCTAGCGATCTGATGTCGCGTGTCGGCCTGACGATCACGGATGTCGGTGCGCAGGAGTCACTGGAGGACGATCTGAAGGCTGTCCTGTTTGCCATCCGCCGGGCGCTCCGACATCCTCAGATAAAGCGCATTCTTCTGGACCTTCATGCGGAGATGGAACGGACCCCGGCGCTGGAGCGGGCGATACGGCCGTTCCAGCACATGCGGCGGGTGCGGATCGACGGCTTGATCGACCGGGCAATCGCGCGGGGCGAACTCAAGCCATCGATCGATCGCAAAACGGCAGCAGATTTTATCGCTGCACCACTCTACTGGCGCATAGCGGTGCTGGGCGGACGGTCGGATCGCGCGCATGTTGAAGGGCTTGCCCACATGATTGCGTCTGCCCTCCGAGCCTGAGGACGGAGCGGCCTACCGGACGCGGCGAAACGCGATCGGGAGTCGTTCGCAGCCGCCAAGTCTTCCGCTTCATCGCTTTCAAGCCGACACAAAGGGTGTAGCGAACTCCAGTCGAATGCCGCCTGGAATGAAGACGAGGAAGTGCCGGGTTGCGGAGCCGGGCTGCATCGGTTCGGGGGCCACGTCGATTACGACATCGGAATGCGCACCGATCCGTGCCCACGCTGCGTCCAGAGCGGCATCGTCTGCGACCGCCAGCGACAAGTGGTGCAGTCCGATGTTCGCCCGGCGGTCGAAGGGGCGCGCAGCGGACGGGTCGGCAGCACGCCACAGCGTGAGCAGAATCCGCCCGTCGGACACGAAGATGGCAGGATACTCGGGCTTACCACCGACCACGTCGAAACCCAGCACGTCACAGAAGAACGCACGCGCCTGTTCGAGATCGGGCACGGTAAGCCCCACATGGTGAACACCGGTCGTCAGTTTGTCGGTCATGGTCATAATCCTTCCAAGGCGGAAATCCGTGCGCGAAGTCGGGCGATCTCTTCGTGAAGCGGTTGCGTGGCCGCCTTGATCTGGGTGGTCGTGAAGCGGGGCGTGATGTGTTGCGGGCAGTTCCAGTCGAACCCGACGATGTCGATCATGAACGCCCGTTCGCCCTTGGCCGCATATCCCGGCGGCATCAGCACGGCGACTTGTTCGGGATCGTTGCTCGTGCGAGCACGGCCGATCAGCTTCAGCCTGCGCATCGCGGGATAGTCCATCAGGAATAGGCATACTCGATCGTCGCGCGCGAGGTTTGCGATTGAGAGGAACTGCCGATTGCCCTGATAATCGGCGAAGCCGATCCGATTGCCGGACAACCGCCGCAAGAATCCCCTTGGCCCTCCGCGATGCTGCACATAGGGCCAACCATCTTCGCTGATGCTGGCCATGTAGAAGCTGTCGCGCATGGCGATAAAGTCAGCTTCCCGGTCGGTTAGAACGTCCGTCTCGCCCGCTTGCGCCTCCATCCGCGCATAGGACGCGCGCGAGCCGTCAAGGGCCTGCAAGGCGCGCGACCCCGGACCGAACATGGTCTTCAGGAAAGTTTGTGCCATGGAAAGAATGCCTCCTCGGCGCTGTCGGACCGGCGATCAACAAGACCCGGTCGCCGCAATCACCAGACGGGACCGGACCACGCGGTCGTGCGCCATCGTTGTTCAACCGCTGCGATCAAGGGCGTCCAGCAGCGACGATCGAAGCCGATCGACGCCCCGCGCAAAGGCCGCTTCATCGCCGAGCGCGCGGGTCAGGACGATCGCCCCCTGGATTCCGGACACCGCCTCTTCGGCGCGTTCCACAGCCAAACCCGGCGGAACGCTTCCCCGTTCGAGGCACCGGGCCACAGCCCCGATCCAGCGTGCGAAATACTGCCTCACCCTCGCCGCGAAGACTTCCCCTGCGGCGTTCAGACCGAGGCTGCCGATGATGCAGACCCGCCGGCCGGACTGGAAATAGGCGCTGACCACATCGAACATCGACCCGATGGCCTTTGCCGGGCTGGAGATATCCTCCAGCGGCCGGAAGATCGCGTCGGCGAACCAGCGGTCGATGTCGTCGAGTACCGCCGCCATCATCTCCTCCTTCCCACCGGGGAAAAAGTTGTAGAGGCTGCCTTTGCCCAGGCCCGTCGCCTTTGAGAGCACGGCCAGGCTCGCGCCGTCATAGCCATGCTCGCGAAAGGCCTCGGCGAGCGCGGGCAACGCGCTTTCGCGATCGGTGAGAACGCGCTTTGCCCTCACAGGTCGAGGTCGCTCAGCGACGGGTGATCATCCGGTCGACGGCCCAGCGGCCAGCGGAACTTGCGCTCTGCCTCGGCGATCGGCATTTCGTTGATGCTGGCATGGCGGTTCGCCATCAGACCGTCTTCGGCGAAGTGCCAGTTCTCATTCCCGTAGGCACGGAACCACTGCCCGCCGTCATCGCGATACTCATAGGCGTAGCGGACGGCGATGCGGTCACCGGTGAAGGCCCACAGCTCCTTGATAAGCCGGTATTCATGCTCCCTGTTCCATTTGCGGGTCAGGAATGCCCGGGCATCTTCCCGGTTGGCGACGAACTCGACCCGGTTACGCCAGCGTGTGTCCGAGGTGTAGGCTAGGGCGACCTTCGCCGCATTTCGCGTGTTCCAGCCATCCTCCGCAAGACGAACCTTTTCGACGGCGCTTTCGTGCGTGAACGGCGGTAGTGGCGGACGGGACATCTTCTCTCCTTTGCGACATTGGCCATGGCCGGTTCGCGACAGCGCGATCGGTATGGCAGGCATCAATGCGCTGGTATGCCTCGACACCCCGACGCCGGACTGTATGTACCGTTTGGTACATCATTATACCGATCGGTACAACAAATTTTTGTCTATTATCTCGTATTCGGGCGGATGGCATTGTCTTGCCGTCTGTCGAGAGCCGTGGATGAGGCTGAAACTGCTCGGCCAAGCGGAAGCCCGACTTTCCCGATTAGGAACGGCGACCGAGACGGCCCGCGCATTCCCATTGGGATGGTCGATCGAGAAAACGATTCAGCGGCTCAAAGACGCGAATATGGCTCGATAGAGCGGTGTCGCCAGGTTCGGCAGGCGCTCAGCCGCGTCCCATTCGAACCACCGAACTTCCGTATGCTCGTCATTTCGGACGGATGGTTCGCCTTCCCAGGAGGACACGGCATAGACGTGCAGGAAGGTGGGGCGGTCTACATCTCCGATGTTGCGTGTACCGAGATGATCGCCGGAGACACTTTGCACGCCGATCTCCTCGACCAGCTCGCGGCAAAGCGCCGACCATTGCGTCTCCCCTGTTTCCATGTGCCCGCCGATAACGTCCCAGTCGCCGGCGAACGATTTGTGAGCGGCCCTTAGGCCTAGGAGAACCTGGCCATTTCGGACCAGCATCGCGCCGACTACATCAGCCATCAGAACCTCCTCTCCACACCATTTCCATGGCACGGCTTTCGGCATATCGGAATGAAGGCAGATAGCCCGGCTTTCCCGCTGGGATCGAATATCGGGACCGTTAAGCGGTTCCCGAATGTCGAACCTTTCGGAAAGTGGGAGGGCATAGACCGTCGAAGCGGCCTCCCTTGGCTTGCGTTCTGAATGCTAGCGTTGCCACGGTGTGCAGCGGCCAAAATCCCGTTGACTCTTAATTCTACATATGTTGTCATTCGGTATGGCACGGAACCGGCAACCCTCGAAACAGATGCGTCTCCTCTTGGCGGCCCTGTCGACCCAGCGCAGCGAATGGCGCCACGGCTATGACCTATTGAAGGACACGGGGTTGTCTTCGGGCACGCTCTATCCCCTCTTGATGCGGATGAGCGACAACGGGCTGGTCGAGGCCGAATGGCGCGAGCCTGCGCAACCCGGACGCCCGCCCCGCCATGTCTACCGACTGACCGCGAACGGTTTGGCGCTGGCGATGGAACTGACCCGCGGAGACGGGGCACTTTCCGGCAAGGAGATGCTGGCATGAGGATGTCATTGTCCCAGGCGATCATGGCGATCGCCACGGCGTGCATGGGTGAGAACCGTCAAACCTGGTCCCAGGCGATGAATGCCGAATATCATAGCGCAGCCGCCGAGGGGCAGGGACTATCCTTTGCGGCTGGCTGTTTCGTTGCGGCGTGGCGGGAAATGTTGGGCAGCGCTGCAGGACGGTTCGTCCTCATTAGCTATGCCGTCGCGCTAGGCATCATGGTTCCGATGGCAACGATCGAGATCGGCTGCGCGGTCTTGGGCTTCCCCTATCTCTATCCCGATCAGCATGGCCTTCCGGGTGCGCTCCTCGTCGGTGGTTCACATGAGGCGTTGCTGCCCCCCACCTATCTGGGAGCCATTCCGGCAATGGCGCTCATTCAACTCATAGCTGGGGCCGGGCACCTGCGGCTCGCATGGTCGCTGCTGGAACGCGACTGGTCCAGCGCGCTTCGCTGGTCGCTGTGGACGCTGGCCGGAATGACCACGCTCGTCATCTTCATGGGAGTGTTCTTCCTCGATAGCCGTCAGGCGCTCATGCAGGGCTGCGTCGTCGGGATCGAGCTGGCCATCCTCCTCGTCATCATGCGTCGGTACGCCGAACTTCATCGCTTCGCTCCGACCGAGCATCCTGGCTGATCTTCTAGCCCACGAACAACGGACGATCGAATGCGAAGCTTCGGGGTCATGATCCCGGAGACGGTGAAGGCACGCCTACGGGTTGCCCATCATAGCCATTGCCCACGCTGAGGCGATACCTCGGCTATCCATGGAGAGGTTGCATGCTGCGTTTGCCTTTACATCGCTCAACTATATTTCTGGCCGCTGCCGCGACGATCGCAGGCATTGCCAGCAAAGCCGTCGCCCAACCGGAACGCGTTCGATCAGAGGCAGCAGCGCCGTCGCCTTTCATGGGGCGATGGGAACTGGACCTGACGCGCATGCCCAGCACCTACGGACCGCCTCCCAGGCGGGTCGTCTACAGCTTTCAGATCATCGGTGGAGGCAAGTGGCGGATGATCGTCGACATCACCGGTCAAAACGGCCGCGTCCGGCACATGGCGGCATCTTATCGTCCAGATGGAACGATGGCACCCAGTGAGGGAGAAACGAGCGAGGCGGACAGCGTGGCCGTCATGACGCCGACACCCAACGTGCTTGTGCTCAATATCGCGAAAGCGAAGAGGCTGGGATCGGTGCGGGTCTACATCGTGTCGGCGAACGGCAAGGAGATGACCGAGTCCGCGGCGGCCCTCAACGATAAGGGAGAGCCGTTCGTCCGCAATTTCCACTACAGGCGATTGCGCTGAAGCGCTGATCGCTGCTTCCACCTGACCACCGGATCGCCGGCCAAGTCAGGATCAGCGTTCAGCCGTCCGAACCGGCACGCCGTTTACCGGAGCGGCATCGCCCCGCCAAAACAACCGGTCATCAGCCGCGTGCGAGCCACGCCACGGAGGTTGGCGGCCATCATAAGAGGCAAAGCCATGAAAAGCTCATTGGTGTTGAACGTGCTTCTGCTGTCCGCATGTGCCACGCAACGTACGGTGCCCCATCCGCCCCCTGACATGGTAGTGCACTACGCCGATCTAGCGCTTGAGTCCCCGGCTGGGCGCGCCCGACTTGTTGAGCGCGTGGACCGGGCAACGCGATACTTCTGTGCTGCCTATGACCCTCAGGACGAAACGGCGATATTTGACCCGCATCTTGCCAGTGCACGATATTGCCCCGGCTATGCGACCATCTTGCTAATGAACAAAGCGCCTGCTGGCGTGCGCCGCGCGTATCGCGAGAGTGTTGGCAACAAGTAGGTCGGTCTTGGCGCCGGCTATGACACTTCAGACTGCGCGCGGTCAGCGATGCTGAGGGTTCCCATTGGGAACCAATGACGGGAATCCCGCCGCGCCGATCGCAACCACAGCCGTTCGACGCGCCCGCTTTCCCAAAATCTGTTCCCGAATGCACTTTCCCAAAACGGCTGGATGGAGACGAAGAAATGGGAAAGTGGCGAGCGTCCCAACGACCACGTTTTGGGAGAGCGCTGGCCCCCGGGTGCGGCCGAAATAAGCCAGGCGACGGTCAGCCGCGCCGTGGCCGATGAGACCCAGTTCCAGACGTTCAAACCCTCTGACCCGCTTGCCACTTCCGGACGCCCATTCATCTGCGCGACATGACCGCCTGGCTCATCCAGGTTGCAGATCATGATGGCCTCGGTCCCGTTCAAAGCAGGCGTCTACATGCCCGCTGGATTGGGTGCAGTCGATCGGATCTTGAGTCTATAAACGAAGCGGTAGACTGGCACCTACCGGAGCAACCAAGACAAGGTTCCTGTCCTATCATCGTGACGGGAACGTTCTTAATGTGTGGCAGTTTTACGAGGCGGCCGGCACTTCGGGGCATGCCTTCCTCCTGAGCCAGACCGACATGACCGACGAAACTTCCGAGACGCCACCCGGCGGCCCACCGCCCCATCTGTCTGGCGATGCGAACCACGACATGGGAGACGATAGCAACAGCATCTTCTTTGCCGCTGTGAAGA
>CAJYRU010000430.1 GCA_913777295.1 uncultured Sphingomonas sp.
TTCCCAATCGGGAACGCTATGAAACGGTCTGCCGGCGACTTGCCCAGCAGACCGTTGAGGATCAGGCAGCCATTGCCGCGTCTTTGGCGATGAACGGGGCGACGACGCTCACCGCCTGATCGACATAGAGCGCTTTTTCACCCACGGGCGCGACATAGTGTATCGCTTCCTCGGCATCACGCATCGATGCTCCGCGTGCGATCATCCAAGTCGCGAGGTATTGAGAAGCAAGGCATCCTCCGGCAGTCGCCACGTTGCCATGCGCGACGAACGGCGCATCGATCACTTTAACACCGGCCTCAATTACCCAAGGCTTCGTAGTCAGGTCCGTGCACGCCGGCAGATCGCCCACGAGGCCCAGCTTGGCGAGCAACAGCGTCCCTGAACATTGCGCGCCGACAAGTTGGCGCTTCGGATCAAGCCTGATCCGAGCGAGCAGATCAGTGTCGGCCGCAATCTCGCGTGTCTTGATACCGCTGCCGATCAGAACCGCATCAGCTTCAGCGGCGAACTCCAACGGCTTTTGACGCCGGATCGTGACGCCGTTCATGGACGTGACTTCTTCGGTTGGGGAGGTGATATGCGCCGCCCAACCATTTGCCTTCATACGGTTCAGGATTGCTGCCGCGACGAACGAGTCCAATTCGTTGAACCCCTCGAACGTCATAACCGCAATCTGCATGAACGCCTCCTTTGGCAAGTGTTGAACCACCCTCTTACATCAGAAGGCGCGGGATCGCCCGTACTTTCCCAAAATACGTTCGTTTTTGGGAAGATAGCTTAGGCTAAGGCGTGACGGGGCTTTGCTCGATCTGACGCATGACCCGGTGCAGGTCGAAAGGTTTAGGGAGGAAAGTCGCCTTCTGCGGCAAAGCGTCCTGCGGGATCGGGGCGTTACCTGATACAACGAACAACAATGTCGGGGGAAATCGCTCGCGAACATAATGAGCGAGCTTTAGCCCATCCATCCGCCCGCTCGCCATTGCGTCGATCAGTACAACCCGGATGTCTTTGCGCTGGTCAAGTATGTCCATCGCCTGGTCGGCATCCTCGGCCTCGTACACGCGCCATTCACGCTCTTCAAAGAAGGCGATCATGTCAAAGCGCACCAGCGCCTCAGGCTCGACGATGAGGACCGTGTTGCTGCCGATCGGATTGCTCTGACCCATACTCTCTACTCGCCCGTGGTCGCGGCATCACTCAGCCGCGCCTCCAGTTCAAACGACAAACCTTCCGGTTTGTAATGAGTTGCCGCCCGCCCCCTGAAATATGATTTGAGTGAGCGTTCGATCAGGGTCGATCCGAAACCTCTGCGTTGCGGTGGTGAAACCAACGGGCCACCCTGCTCTTGCCAGCAGATCGACAGGGTGGCGTCGGCACCTTTGCCAGCGATGTCCCATCCAAACGTCACCGTACCGCTATCGTTCGACAGCGCGCCGTATTTGGCCGCGTTCGTTGCCAGTTCATGCAGCGCCAGCGCGAAAGCGACCGTCACCTCGGCTTTCAGGTTTACCCTTGGGCCGTCGAGCAGGATGCGTTCGCCAATTGCGCCGTGCGGTGCTAGCGCGCGCGTTGCAACCTCACACAGGTCGGCCGAGCGCCAGGAGGTGCCAGTCAGCACGTCCGTGGCCGCGCCCAGAGCGACGAGACGTGCGCCAAGATCGTGGCTGGCAGAGGCCATGTCAGGGGCGGTTCTCAATGTCTGTTGGGAGATCGACTGGACGACCGCCAGCACGTTCTTGAGGCGATGTGCCAGTTCGCCGTTCATCAGGCGCATATCGTCTTCGGCATGGCGCCGTTCGCGAAAGTCGCGGGTCACGGTGCCGTAGCCGATCAGCGTTCCCATCGCGTCGGTGACCGGAAATACGGAATAGAGGACCGGGATCAGCTCGCCGGTGCGGAAATGCTGGAAATCCAGCTCGCCGGCCCAGTGGCCGTCGCGGTCCACCGCCGGCAGCACCTCGCGCATGACCGTCTCGATCCGATCGTGTGGGAAGAAGTCGGCGATGGTCAGTTGCGTGATGTCGGCATCCTCCAGACCGACGAGGCGCCTCGCCGCATCGTTCACGTAGAAGACGCTGCCGTTGGTACGGGCCATGCCGATGAAGTCGGTGCTGTTCTCCGCCAGTCGCACGAAGCGGTCGCGCTCTTCCTCGCTCGCGCGCAGGTTCGTGATATCGCGGGACACCGACAGGATGCGGTTGGGGCGCCCATCCAGCCCGGCGATCGGGCTGACCGCGACGTGCCACCATTTCGGCGTTCCGCGATAGGTGTCGGCCTTGCCGATGAAGCTGCGCGCCTCACCGCGCCTGGCTGCCTCGATCGCGGCCTTGGCTTCGGCGTTGCCGCCATCCTGCCAGAAGTCCGGCCACGGACAGCCGACGACCTCATTGAAGTCGCTAATCTCCATGACATGCTGTCCGCCTTCGCTCATGAAGGTCAGCTTGCCGTCGAGGTCGAGGACCTTGATGCAATCCGTTGAGCTGGCCAGCACGCCGGACAGGAAGGCCTGCCGCTCGACCGCCTGCCGCTCGCTTTCGACAAGCTCCTCGTTGAGCCGCCGTGCCCGTCGCAGGGATTCGCGCAACTCGGCGCTCAGCATGACAATGCCAAGCATGACGATGAGGAACAGGGATGCCGCCACCCATTGCTGCCGCGGCACCCAGGTGGGATGCTCGATGGTGCCGAGGGATGCGATGCCGGTGGCTGCCGACAGAAAGGCTGCAAAAATCCCCGGCCCTTTGCCCGCCACCAACGCGATGGCGATCGTCGCAGGAATGAACAGCAGCCACGGCAACGTGTCCGGTACGAACAGGACACGTCCCCAGCCCACGGCAAGGATCGTGATCGCCGCGAGCAGATACCGGACCACGATCGGGAGCTGAAGGTGGAGTGACCAGGCTACGATCCGGTCGAAGAAACTGACAGGCTGGGAACGGATCATTAGGGCGTCCAAGGGCGGACAAGCCCCCTGGCACATCCTCATCCGCCATTTAGCAAAGCCGCACGCGGACGGGAATATAGCTGCTTGGACCGCAGGTTGACTGTCAGTCTCAAATACCATCCTAATGGGAAAGCCTCGGCCATCTTGCTGGTCGTTTCCAACCGGGAACGCCGATCAGGCTCTGGTTCGCTAAGTTTTGCGCCTGATCGTCCAATGCTCCAGTTGCTTGTAGACGATCACTTTGT
>CAJYRU010000431.1 GCA_913777295.1 uncultured Sphingomonas sp.
GATGCGCCATGGCGCGAGTGACGGGGCTCGAACCCGCGACCTCCGGCGTGACAGGCCGGCGCTCTAACCAACTGAGCTACACCCGCTCTCTAGCGAGGAGGCGGCCTTTACGGAGCCGCGCCGGGGCTGTCAACGCCGCTATTCGCATTTCCCGTATTTCGTTGCGTGGGCGGCACGTCCTGGACCAGCGTGCCATGTTCGAACAGGAAGCCGGCGATGTCGGGCTTGCCCGCGCCCTTCAGCACGGTCTGGATGATGATGAGCAGCGGCACCGCCAGCAACGCGCCGGGCGTGCCCCAGACCCAGCCCCAGAAGCTGAGCGTAATCAGGATCATCAGCGGATTGATCGTCAGCCGGTGGCCCACGACCAGCGGCGTGATGACGTTCGCTTCGACCAGATGCGCGCCGATCATGATGGCTGCGGGCAGCAACGCCCACCAGATGTCGGTAAAGGTCATCAGCCCGCCCAGCGCCAGCAACAGCGCGGCAAAGATCGGC
This sequence comes from uncultured Sphingomonas sp., assembly GCA_913777295.1. GTDB lineage: Bacteria > Pseudomonadota > Alphaproteobacteria > Sphingomonadales > Sphingomonadaceae > Sphingomonas. Next base: position 499 of record CAJYRU010000431.1, read on the forward strand.
CCGAGATACGGGACGTAATTGAGCAGCGCGACGAGGCCGCCCCACATCAACGGCGTCGGCATCCCGATATACCACAGCGCGGCGGCGACGATGACGCCCAGCATCAGGTTGATGAGGGTGATGGTGCCGAGATAGGCCGAGGTATCGTCTACGACGTTCTGGATCACCCGCGCCGTCGCCATTGCCCCGCCGAAGCTGGAGCGGCCGGTGATCGCCGCGCGCCGCAAATTGGTCCAGCCGGCGAGAAAGAAATAGATGACGAGGATCGCGAAGAACATTTCCAGCAGCGCAGACGGCGCCGAGGTCGTCACGAGGTCGAGCAGCGACTGCGGCGGCGCGACGCTGCTGGCCGTCTGCTTGGCGGGGGCGGTCGCGACATTGGCGATCAGCCCGTTCACGAATTTTTCGAGACTGGCATAAAAGTCGATCAACGGCGCGACATTGTGCTGCACCCGGTCGATGCGGTCGGGCAGGATCTGTGCCCAGCCCCATGCCGGCACCACGATCGACGCCAATGCGCCATTGGCGACCAGCAGAAACAGCAGCACGCAGAAGAAGGCGGCGAGCGGCGCGGGCACGCGGTTGCGCTCCTGCCATTCGAGCAGCGGGACCAGCGCGATGGCGATGACGATCGCGGCGGTCAGCGGCAGGAAGAAGCGCGCGCCCGCCTGCAACGCGAACGGCAGCGCCAGCACCAGCCCGACACCGGCGATCAGGGTCAGCGCCGCCAGCAACCGGTCACGGCGCAGTTCCTCGGTCGGCGCATCGACCACCGCATCGACCGGATCGGACGGCGGCGTTGCGGCGGTACCGGTCGCCCCCGCGCGATCGACCGGCGGTGGGGAAACAACGGAATCGGATGCGGAATCTACCATGGAATCTGTCTAATCCTTCATGGCGGTCCGCGCCATCGGCGGCGTAACGCACGGCCGGGCCGATTTGCGCCATCGCGGGTCGCCGGATATGGGCGTCGCCCGGCATGGGGCCGGTGGATTGGAGCGATGACGGACGACCAACGGGCACCCGCCCCCCTGCCCCCCGCCCTAGCACCCATCGCCGACGATCTGAACCGGCTGTCGCAAATCGACCGGCGGCGTCGGCTGATCCCGATTGCCGGGCGCGACTTCGCGTCGAACGACTATCTCGGACTGGCCGGATCGCCAGCGTTGCAGCGGGCGGTCGAGGATGCCGTGGCGCGCGGGGTACCGGTCGGGTCGGGCGGATCGCGGCTGCTGCGCGGCAACCATGCGGAGCATGAGGCGCTGGAAGCCGAGGCCGCCGCGTTCTTCGGCAGCGAAAGCGCGCTCTGGTTCGGCAGCGGATTTTCCGCCAATGCCGCGCTGCTGGCGACCCTGCCGCAACGCGGTGACCTGATCGTCCATGACACGCTGATCCATGCCAGCGCGCATGACGGGATGCGGATGGCGCGCGCGCCGTCGGTCGCGGCGGGGCATAACGACCCGGATGCGATCGAGGAGGCGATCCGCGACTGGCGGCGACAGGGCGGCACCGGCAGCCCGTGGATCGCGGTCGAAAGCCTGTACAGCATGGACGGCGACCGCGCGCCGCTGTCCGATCTGGCCGAGGTCGCCGCGCGGCATGACGCGATGCTGCTGATCGACGAAGCCCATGCGACCGGCGTGTTCGGTCCGAACGGCCGGGGCCTTGCCGCCGCGCTGGAGGGACAACCGAATGTCGTGACGCTGCGCACCTGCGGCAAGGCGCTGGGCAGCGAAGGCGCGCTGGTCTGCGGACCGGCGGTGGTCACCGATTTCCTGGTCAACCGGGCGCGCGGGTTCATCTTTTCGACGGCCCCCTCCCCCGTGATGGCGGCGGCGGTACGGGAGGGACTGAGCGTGCTGGCCGACGAACCGGAGCGGAGGGCACGATTGGCCGAGCTCGCCGCGTTGGCGGCGGCGCGGCTGGGGCCGCTGGGCGCAATGGTCAGCGGATCGCAGATCCTGCCGCTGATCGTGGGAGAGGATGGTCGGGCGATGGAGCTGGCATCGGCGCTGCAGGCGCGCGGGTTCGATGTGCGCGGCATTCGCCCGCCGACCGTTCCCGCGGGTACCGCACGGCTGCGCATTTCCCTGACGCTCAATATCGATGCGGCCGACATCGCCGCGCTGGGCGATGCCCTGGAGGAACTGACATGACCGTGATCGTCGTCACCGGCAC
>CAJYRU010000432.1 GCA_913777295.1 uncultured Sphingomonas sp.
CTGAAGAAAGTGGTCGCGGACTTCCCCAAGAGCCGCCGCGCCAGCTACGCGCAGAACCTGATCGGACGCGCCTATCTCGACGATGGCAAGCCCAGTCTGGCCTCGATCGCCTTCTACGACAATTACAAGAAATTCCCGGATGGCGAGCGGGCACCCGACAGCCTGTACTATCTCGGCAGCGCGCTGGTGAAGCTCGACAAGGCAGGTGACGCCTGCAAGGTTTATGGTGAGTTGACCGACGTTTACGGCGGGAAGATTTCCGCGAAGATGAAGGCCGACGTCGCCAAGGCGCGCATCGCCGCCAAGTGCAAGTGAGGTGACGATGCGCGCGCTGCCGGACGCGGCGGTCGCGCGGTTCAGGGATGATGTCGAGCGGCTGGTTGCCCGCTCTGGGATCGCTTCGATGTCGACATCGGGAGGGCGATACGCGCTGGCGGTATCGGGCGGCCCCGACAGTATGGCGATGTTGCGACTGGCCGCAGCGGCCTTGCCGGATCGCATCATCGTGGCGACCGTCGATCACCAATTGCGTCACGGATCGGCAGCGGAGGCTGCCATGGTCGCCGATGTTTGCCGCAGGCTGGACGTGCCGCACGGCACGCTGGTGCCGTCGGCACCGATCACGGGCAACAGCCTGCAGATGCGGGCGCGAACTGCCCGTTACGCGGTGCTGGGCGAATGGATGAAGCGCGAGGAGGCGAGCGTCCTCCTGACCGCGCATCACGCCGACGATCAGGCCGAGACGCTGTTGATGCGGCTGCAACGTGCCTCGGGGCTGACCGGTCTGGCGGCGATCCGCGCGGTTCGTCGTGACGCATCGGGCGTGGTGCTGCGACCGCTGCTGGAATGGCGGCGGGCGGCACTGCGCGCCATTGTCGAGGACAGCGCGACACCGTTCGTCGACGATCCATCGAACGACGATCCGCGCCACGACCGAACCCAAGTTCGCGCCTTGCTGGCGGCGTCCCCGTCGCTCGATCCCGTCGCCCTGGCGGCATCGGCCTGTTATCTTGCCGAGGCCGAGGAGGTTCTGGCGCACTATGCGGGGCGCCTGTGGGAGGGACGATGGCGCGGCCCGGAGTACGGCCTGGCGATCGCCGACGAACCGCGCGATCTGCGGCGCCGGCTGGTCCGCCGCGCGCTCGACGAAGCGCGCCGGCGACTCGGCGTCGTCGCGCCGCTGTTCGATGCCGAATCGGCGAATGTGGAACCCCTGCTCGATGCGCTGGAGGCGAATCGAAGCGCCACCCGCGCCGGCATTCTTGTCCGCCCGACCGCGCAGGGATGGATATTTCACAAAGCACCGCCGCGTCGATCACTCTGACCGGCGTTGTTCCATTGCCATTAACCCGTCTGCGCCTACATTGCAGCGGACGGAAAGGTAGCCGATGAACGACAACGACAGGCAGCCCGGAAACGGCGGCAGTGACAATAACGGTTCGGGTGGTCCGAACCCTTGGATGAAGAGCCTGCTGATCTGGGTCGGCGTGCTGCTCGCGCTTGCCGTGATGGTGACGCTGTTTGACGGTCGCACCGGCACAGCGCAGGGCAACACGATCGCGTATTCCACCTTCCTCGACAAGGTCGACGAGGGCACGGTGAAGAGCGTGAACGTCAGCCGCGACATGATCTCCGGTACCTTCTCCAGCGGCGACAAGTTCCGGACCTATCCGGTCCAGGACTCGGGCCTGATCGACCGCCTCCGCAAGTCGGGCGTCGAGGTGGCGGGCAAGCCTGAGGACGGCCCGTCGATCTGGATGGTGCTGCTGTATCAGTCGCTGCCGTTCCTGCTGTTCCTGGGCATCGCCTTTTTCGTTCTCCGCCAGATGCAGAAGGGCGGCGGCGCGGGCGGAGCGATGGGCTTCGGCAAGAGCCGTGCGCGGATGCTGACCCAGAAGGAAGGCAAGGTGACGTTCGACGACGTCGCGGGCATCGACGAGGCACGTGCCGAACTTACCGAGATTGTCGACTTCCTGAAGGATCCGACGAAGTTCGCGCGGCTGGGCGGCAAGATCCCGAAGGGGGCGCTGCTGGTCGGTTCGCCGGGCACCGGCAAGACCCTGCTGGCGCGCGCGATTGCGGGCGAGGCGGGTGTACCGTTCTTCACCATTTCGGGATCTGACTTCGTCGAGATGTTCGTCGGCGTCGGCGCCAGCCGCGTTCGCGATATGTTCGAACAGGCCAAGAAGAGTGCGCCGTGCATCGTCTTCATCGACGAGATCGATGCGGTCGGTCGTCATCGTGGGGCCGGGTTGGGCAACGGCAACGACGAGCGCGAGCAGACGCTGAACCAGCTGCTGGTCGAGATGGATGGTTTCGAGGCGAACGAAGGGATCATCATCGTCGCCGCGACCAACCGTCCTGACGTGCTCGATCCCGCGCTGCTGCGCCCGGGCCGGTTCGATCGACAGGTCGTGGTGCCGCGTCCGGATATTGATGGTCGCGTCAAGATCCTCGAAGTGCACATGAAGAAGGTGCCGTTGGCGCCCGACGTCGATGCGCGGACGATCGCGCGTGGCACCCCGGGCTTCTCGGGCGCCGATCTTGCCAACCTCGTCAACGAGGCGGCGCTGATGGCGGCGCGCAAGGGCAAGCGGCTGGTCGCGAACGCCGAATTCGAAGAGGCCAAGGACAAGGTCATGATGGGCGCCGAGCGTCGCAGCATGGTGATGACCGAGGACGAAAAGCGCATGACCGCCTATCACGAGGCGGGTCACGCGATCGTTGCTCTGCACGAGCCGGCGTCAGACCCGATCCACAAGGCAACGATCATCCCGCGTGGTCGGGCGCTGGGCATGGTGATGCGCCTGCCGGAGCGTGACAGCTACAGCTACCACCGCGACAAGATGTACGCGAACCTGTCGGTCGCGATGATAGCTGTACGAATCGCGCTCCGGCAGGCGCATCACCATGCCCAGCGCCCGGCCGCGTGGGATGATCGTCGCCTTGTGGATCGGGTCCGACGCCGGTTCG
>CAJYRU010000433.1 GCA_913777295.1 uncultured Sphingomonas sp.
TCCCGCGGCACTGACGCAGCAGATGCCGGGCATCACGATCAATACGGCTGACAAGTCGTTGTCGATCGTGGCGATCCGCGGCAACGTGTCGACGTTTCGTACCGCGACGCTGGATACGCCGGTCGCCTTCTTTCAGGACGATGTCTATTACGTCTTCAACAACGACCTGAACGCGAACTTCTTCGACGTCAGCCGCGTCGAGGTGCTGCGCGGGCCGCAGGGTACGTTGTTCGGGCGTAACGTCGTCGGTGGCGCGATAGCGGTCATCACCAACAACCCGATCTTCGACACCGATTATTCGGCGCAGGTTACGGCGGGCAATGGCGGCTATCTGCGCACCGAAGCGATGGGTAATGTCGCGCTGAGCGACAAGGTCGCCGCCCGCATCGCCTTTACCACCGAGCGCTCCGACGGCCTGATCCGCACGCCCAACCAGGACGGCAACTACGGCGAAACCAGCGGCTATGCCGTGCGCGGAAAGCTGCTGTTCGAACCGACGCCGACCCTGAAGATCGTCGCATCGGGCGATTACAGCTATACGCGGGGCAATGGCGGCGCCTTGCAGCTGGGCATTGGCGGACCGCAGGTTGTTCCGGCGACGTTCGGCAATTTTACGAACGACGAATGGACCAATAACGACTATGCGCGCTCACCCTTCGCACAGCGGCTGCGCGGCGGCTATCTGCGCGGGGACCTCGACCTGTTGGGCGGTACGCTGACCGCCATCATGGGGTACCGGATGAACGACAGTCGCGCGATCAACGACGACGTGCCGGTCGGAACGGTCCGCCCGGTGTTCGACCGCCGCCAGGTCGTGCGCAATCGCAGCTTTACCCAGGAACTGCGCTTCGCTTCCGCGCCCAACCGGCTATCCTATGTCATCGGTGCCTATTATCTCGACGCGGACGTCTCGACGACCAACATCTTCTGGTACAGCCCGCTGCCCGGATCGCAGACCGCCCTTGCGGCGCGCGCCAATCCATCGGTCACGAACATCAACCGATTGCAGGAAGGCGATGTGCGCAGCCTCGCCTTCTTCGGCGAGGCGACGTTCGAAATCACCCCGCGCCTGTCGCTGATCGCCGGTGGCCGCTACACGATGGACAGCAAGGATATTCACTATCGCGCGACGTCGTCGACCGATGCCGGCGCGATCGCCGCGTTCGGCTTTCCGGGCACGGTCGATGCCAATGGCGGCAATGACTGGAACGCGTTCACCCCGCGGATCAGCGCGAAATGGAAGCCGATCGATCAGGTCAACCTGTACGCGACCTGGGCGCGGGGCTTCAAGAGCGGGGGCTTCGTCGACAATGCCTATCGCAATCCCACGCTGCCGCTGGCCCCGGAACATGCGACCAACGTCGAAGCGGGGATCAAGAGCCGGTTCCTCGACAACAAGCTCGACGTGAACCTGTCGGTCTTCCGCCAGAAAACCGAGAATCTGCAGAATTTTTCCGGCGCGGGCGGGATCGCTCACACCTATAACGGTACGCTCGTCATGAAGGGCGCGGAACTGGAGACGGTGTTCCGCCCGGTTGCGGGAGCGCTCATCAACTTCAACTATACCCATCTGGACGGAGTCTATACCGACCTGCGCGATCCGCTGGTCAACCTGAACTATTCGGGCAATCCGGCCAAGTTCGCCCCGAAGCACGCCTTCACGCTCGGCGCCAGCTATGACGTGGCGATGCAGGGCGGTGGCAAGTTGACGCCGCAGGCGGATTTCAGCTTTTCGACCCGCATCTCGACCGACGATGCCAACACGCTGCGCCTGTACCAAAATCTGTACGACGACACGCGCGGGCGGACGCTCAATGCCCGGCTGAATTACGAGACGCCGGATGGCAGGCTGAATATCGGCCTGTGGGTCAAGAACCTCACCGACAACTACCAGATCGTCAACGCCGACGACATCACCGCCTTCCTGGTCCGCACCAGTCCCGCGCCGACGACGCGCTACTGGAAAATCTTCACCAACACGCCGCGGACCTTTGGCCTGACGATTTCGGCAAGCCGCTAACAGTCCGGGGGGCGGCGGGACCGCTCCCCGCTTTTCCATCGGGGTTTATCAGATGACAGAGTTGGTCGACATTCCGCGCACCGGCAGCTTTTCCTTCGCCGGGCGGGCCGCACTCGTTACCGGCGCCGGGCGTGGGGTGGGGGAGGCGATTGCCCGCGAACTCCATGCCGACGGCGGGCGTGTCGCGGTCAGCGACGTCGACCCGGCGACGGCACGGGCGGTCGCGACCTCGCTCGATCCGTCTGGTGAGACGGCGATCGCGCTGCCGCTCGACGTTCGGAAGAAGCCGGACTTCGAGGCGGCGTTGCGCGAGATCGTCGCGAAATGGGGAAAGGCAGACATTGTCGTCAACAATGCCGGCTATGCGAAGCGAACCCCGACCCGCGACATCGAGCCGGAGGAGTTCGACGAGATCGTGGCGATCAACATGCGCAGCGTATTCCTGAGCTGTCAGATATTCTCCGAGCATATGGCGGCCAACGGCTATGGTCGGATCGTCAACATCGTCTCGCTCGCCGGGCAGAATGGGGGGACCGTCGCATCGGCGCATTATGCTGCGGCGAAGGCGGGAGCGATCATGCTCAGCAAGTATTTCGCCCGGCATTTGGCAGGGACCGGCGTGACGGTGAACGCCATCGCGCCGGGGCCGATCGACACGGCCAAGGCCCGCCTGTCACCCGAACAGATTGCGCGCGTCGAAGGGGAAGTGCCGGTCGGCCGCTTCATGCGGGTCGACGAGATCGCTGCCGCCGCCGCATTGCTCGCGTCGGATCGCGGTGGCTTCTTCGTCGGGGCCACGCTCGACATGAATGGCGGGCTGTATCTCAGATGAGCTTCCCTTATCCTTCGTTCCGGTTTTACGATGGCAATGATGGATTGCGATTGGAGCCGGCGGGCGCCGCGGGCGTAGCGTAAGGCCCGTGGGATAGAGGCCTGCTACAGCATGGCCCGCGACAGGAGAGTTTCATGTTCGTCTATAACGCATGGTATGTCGCCGCGTTCGCTGCGGACGTCGCGCCGGGCAAGACCGTCGGGCGGAAATTTCTGAACAAGGCGGTCGTGTTGTTCCGTACCGAAGCGGGCGAGATCGCCGCGCTGGAGGATCGATGCAGCCACCGGGCCATGCCGCTGAGTGCGGGGCATGTCGATGGCGAGGTCATTCGCTGCTGCTATCACGGCGTAGAGTTCGACAAGCGCGGGGCGTGTACCCGGATTCCCAATCAGGCGCGCATTCCGGCATCGGCCAATGTCCGTAGCTATCCCGTCGTCGAGAAGGATCATCTCGTCTGGATCTGGATGGGGGACCCCGAATTGGCCGATCCTGACACAATCATCGACAATCCGGAACATGACGATCCGGCGTGGACGTGGCGTCCCTACACGTTCCACGTGAAGGCCGACTGGCAGTTAATCATCGACAACATCATGGATTTGACCCACGTGCCGTATATCCATTCGCGGACGATCGGCGGCAATCCGGAACAGCATTACGGGGCCGATACCCAGGTCGAGTTCGACGGACGTCGCGTGACGTTGTTGCGGAAGATGCCCAATTCCGTGCCGCCCAAATCCTATATCGACGCCGGCGGGTTCACCGGGCGGGTCGATCGCTGGCAGGAGGTGCGTTTCGAACCGCGCCTGGGCATGACGTGCCGGGTCAATGCCGGCGCGTGCGACGTCGGGACGGGGGCGTATGAGGGCCGGCGCGACAATGGCTTCATGCTGGCGAACAATCATTTCATCACGCCGGAAACCGAAACGACCAGCCATTATCTGTGGACCATCTGCACGACCGCGTCCCCCGACAGCGGGGTACCGGCCACGCTGTTCGACCAGTTCTTCGACACCATATCGGAAGATGAAGAGACGTTGGAGGCGCAGCAGCAGCGGATCGACGACGATCCGGCACGCCCGTTCGTCGGCATCGCCAGCGATGGCGCCGTGAACCAGGCCCGCCGCGTGCTGTCGAACCTGCACGATGCGGAGAAGGAAGGATCGCCGATCGCCGCGTGACGGGAAAGCCGCTGTGGGGTGATCGCGGCTTGTCGCCCCACTGCGAGCATGTGCATAACGTCCGCATGAAGATGCGCGCGCTAGAGGAACGGACCGGCGTTCACCGGGAAGTGATCCGGGTATATCTTCGCGAAGGATTGATCCCACAGCCGGAACGGCCTCGCCGGACCGTTGCCGTCTATGGCGAGGAGCATGTTCAGGCGATTGCCGCGATCAAGCGGCTGCAGCGCGAAAGCCGTTTGACGCTGGGGCAGATCAAGTCGCTGATCGCGGGCGAAGGGGCCGATGCCCGTGTCGACGCCAGTGCGTTCGATCAGCTGGAACAGCTGGTCGCGCATCGTTCGGGCAACGACGATCCGCCGGTATCGATCGCGACGCTGGTCGAACGTTATCCCCATGCGGAGGAGGACGCGCGGACGCTGGCGCGGGTCGGGCTACTCGACATCCTGTCCGGCGACGGCGGGGATTCGCTGTCGATCTCGTCGGCGCAGCTGGTGCGCATCTGGGGAGAGATGCGGCAGCACGGCTTCGACGAGCATCTCGCCTATTCGCCGGACGTGCTGAGTTTCTATATCGAAGCAGCGGATTTCGTCGGCCGGCGGGAGGCAACGAGCTTCCTCGAGCGGACCGATGGCAAGATCGACGCTGCGAAGGCGGCATCGATGATCGAACATGCGTTGCCGCTCATGCTCGATTTCTTCGGCCTGCTGCGGCAGCGCGCATTTTTCCGCCATTTCGACGCAATCCGCAAACGCCCATTGGCGGACTGACGCAACCGTCGCGGCACCGCTCGGCAAAGAGCGGTGCCGCGGGGCGGTGTCACATGGTCAGCACGGCCTTGGTGCAGCGACCCTGCAACTGGTCCTCGACGGCCTGGTTGATCTGGTCCAGCGGATAGGTGGTTATCATCCGGTCGAACGGAAACCGTCCCGCCGCGTGCAGTGCGATCAGCTCCGGCAGGAACGTGCGGGGATCGGCATCCCCTTCGGTAATCCCGCAGATCCGCGCGCCGAGCGACAGCATCGGCAGGATCGCAGCGGTGAAGGTCGCATCCAGCTGTTTGGGAACGCCGACCATGCCCATGCGTCCGCGCACGCCCAGCGCAGCGATGCACTGCCCGATCACGGCCGGCACGCCCGAAGTGTCGAGAACGCAATCGGCACCATCGGGCAGGATGGCACGGAACTGCGCTTCGAAATTGCCATCCGCCGGATCGATCGCATGTGTCGCCCCCAGGTCAAGCGCGATTGCCCGGCGCGCGGGCAGCGGATCGGACACGATGATCGTCCGCCCGCTGCGCACGACGCCGGCCATCACTGCGCTCAGCCCGACCGGACCGCCGCCGGTGACCAACAGCGTCTCGCCTTCCTGCATCGCGAGGCTGTGAAACACCGCCCCGGCGCCGGTCATGATCCCGCAGCCCAGGGGGCCGAGCAGTTCGAGCGGGGCATCGTCCGGCACCTTCACCGCATTCTTCGCAGCGACCAGCGCGTGGCTCGCGAAGGAGGACTGGCCGAAGAAGTGGCTGGCGACCTTGCCATCGGTGCCGTGCAGGCACGAACTGCCGTCTTCGCGACAGCCGCCGAAATTGAGCGGAAAGAACGCCGCGCAATAGCCCGGTTCCCCGGCGTCGCATCGCGCGCAATTGCGGCAGGCGGCAAAGCTCAGGACGACCCGGTTGCCGACGGCGAAGTCGGTAACGGCGGAACCGACACGCTCGACGATACCGGCACCTTCGTGGCCAAGTACGATCGGCAACGGGCTTGGCAGATTCTGGTCCCGCACTGCCAGATCGGTATGACACAGGCCGGTAGCGACCAGTCGCACCAGCAGTTCGGCTGGTTGCGGATCGTCGATCTCGACCGGTTCGATTGCAAATGGCTGTCCTGCCGTGCGTGTCACGGCTGCCTGGATCTTCATCGGACGTTCTCTCCCATTCGATTTGTTGAGCCGCATTCGACTTTCGGATCGCGCGACCGTCGCATTCGTCCGTAAAACCGGCGGAAAAGCGGGATATTGTGCTGCTTGCCCCGGCTCTGACGGTGACTTGACGTAGAATTGACGGTGGCAAATGTCTACTGTTACGTATCTGGTACACGCAAAACGCAGTATGAATATGCGTGTCAGGAGAGGACAACGCCGTGACCACGCAGGCTCGACCGCGCATTCCAGACGACATCGCGAAAACGGTAATATCGCCGAAATCCTACAAGGATGATTCCGTCGTCTATTCGGCATTCCGCTGGCTTCGCGAAAACATGCCGCTCGGCGTAGCTGAGGTCGATGGGTACGACCCGATCTGGATCGTCACGAAACACGCCGATATTCGCAAGGTCGAGGTCAACGCCAAGCTGTTCCACAACGCGGATCATAACCCGATACTGGTCGACCGGGCATCGGACGATTTCACCCGGCAGATCAACGGCGGATCACTGAAGATCATCTCGTCACTGACCTACATGGATCCTCCGGAACATGCGGCGTATCGAAATATCACGAGCAGCTGGTTCCTGCCGGGGCGGATCAACAAGCTGGAAGATCAGGTGCGGGAACTGGCCCGCAAATCGGTCGATCACTTGCTCAGCTTCGACGGCGAATGCGACTTTGTCCGCGATTTCGCGCTGCATTACCCGCTGCGCGTCATCATGGGCCTGTTCGGCGTGCCGCCCGAGGACGAACCGCGGATGCTGAAGCTGACGCAGGAGTTTTTCGGGGTGCATGACCCGGAGGAACAGCGCGAGGGAATGGTCAACGACCCGGTTGCCGGTGCCAAGATGTGGGCGGCGTCGCTGGAGGATTTCTACAAGTATTTCGACGATCTGAGCGCGAAACGACGCGCGGAGCCGGCCGACGACCTCCTGTCGCTGATTGCCAATTCGCGGGTCAATGGAATGCCGATCCCGCGGGACGAGGCGAACGGATATTATGTCGCGATCGCCACTGCCGGGCACGACACGACGTCGTCGTCGACCGCCGGCGGCCTCCACGGCATGATCGCCTACCCCGAGAATTTCGCGAAGGTGAAGGCCGATCCGGGCCTGATCCCGGGCCTGGTCGACGAAGCCATCCGCTGGACCAGCCCGGTCAAGCATTTCATGCGAAATGCGGTGGAGGATACCGAACTGCGCGGGCAGCAGATCGGCGCGATGGACCGGTTGATGATGTGCTATCCCTCGGGCAATCGCGACGAGGAAGTGTTCACCGACCCCGACCGGTTCGACATCACCCGATCGCCCAATCCGCACATCGCATTCGGCTTTGGTCCCCATATGTGCCTGGGCCAGCATCTCGCCAAGCTGGAGATGCGCGTCCTGTTCCAGGAACTGTTGCCGCATCTGAAATCGATCGAGCTGGCCGGCGATCCGCGCTTCGTCGAGACGAATTTCGTAGGTGGGTACAAGCGGTTGCCCATCCGATTCAAGAAACGCTGAGGGCGTGGGCCGCGACCCTGCGGCCCGAAAATCTCGAAACAATTGCCGCGACAAGACGGCAAGTCTCAGGAGAGGTAGAAATGTTCAGCAAGCAGATGTTCTGCGCTGGGGTGTCCTTCCTTGCGTTCGCCTGCGCCGCACCGGCACTGGCACAGCAGCAGGACGCCGTGGCGGCACCGAGCGACGACGGCGTCGCGGAAATCGTCGTCACGGCGCAGAAGCGCGAACAGGCGCTCAACGACGTGCCATTGTCGATCACCGCGGTCGGGGGCGAACAGCTTCAGGACAAGGGGATCAGCGGTGTCGCAGATCTGGTGAAGATCGTCCCCGGCTTCAACTATACCGAAAGCGCCTATGCGACGCCGGTCTATACGCTGCGCGGAATCGGCTTTTACGATACCAGCCTCGCCGCGAAGCCGACGGTCAGCATCTACCAGGATGAGGTGCCGATCGCCTTTTCGATCATGAGCCGGGGGGCGACCCTCGACCTCGAACGGGTCGAAGTGCTGAAGGGGCCGCAGGGTACGTTGTTCGGATCGAACGCGACCGGCGGCGCAATCAACTATATCGCTGCAAAGCCCGGCAAGATCTTCCAGACGGGCATCGATACCTCGCTCGACAATTTTGGCCAGATCACCGCCGGCGGTTATGTCAGCGGCCCGATTTCCGACACGCTGCGCGCGCGCGTCGCTGTCCGTACCGAGCAGGGCGGGGCATGGCAGCGCAGCTATACCCGTGACGACAAGCTGGGCGACCGCAACTTTACCAGCGGGCGTTTCCTGGTCGATTTCGAACCCACCAGCACCATCCGCTTCTCGTTCAACGCCAACGGTTTCATCGACAAGAGCGATGGTCAGGCGGCACAGCTGATCGGTGTCGTGCCGCTCGGCAACCCGGCGCGGCTGGGTCCGCTCGCCACTTATCCCATCGCGCCGCGCAACAACCGCGACGCCGACTGGACCGTGGGGCAGGAGCCAAAGCGCAACGACTGGTATTATCAGCTGTCGCTGCGCGGCGACATCGACCTGTCGGATGCGGTTACGCTGACGTCGATCACCAGCTGGTCGGAATACAAGAACGATTCCGACATCGATCCCGATGGCGTGGCGCTGCGCGACTATTTCTACAACACGACGGGCAAGATTTCGGCTCTGTCGCAGGAGCTTCGCCTGTCGGGCCGCGTCGGCAACCTATCCTACATCCTGGGCGGCAATTATGCGCGGGAGAAAACGTTCCAGCGGGACGACGCCGGTCCGTATGACCAGTCGACGTCAGCCTATAACTTCGTCGATGCGGGGCTGGGTATCCCGTTCTTCGTCTATAGCCAATATGCGCGGCAGACGTTCGTCAACAAGGCGGTGTTCGGCAATCTCGACTATGACATCGGCGACAGGTTCACGCTCCATGCCGGGGTCCGCTACACTGACACCGGCATCGACTTTGCCGGATGTAGCGAGGACCGCGGCAACGCGTTGGGCCTGGGGATCGAGAACCTCGTCAACTTCATCCGGCGCGGGGCGGGACTGTCGCCGATCGACATTCCCACCAACGGTTGCGTGACGATCGACGCCAGGACGCTGACCGTGGGCGAGGTCCGCCGGACACTGGACCAGGACAATGTGTCCTGGCGCGGCGGCATCGACTTCAAGCCCAACCGCGACACGTTGCTCTATGCCTCGGTCAGTCGCGGTTACAAGTCGGGCAGCTTCCCGCTGCTGTCGGCCAGCGATGCCAACCAGTTCAATCCGGTGACGCAGGAATCGGTTACCGCCTATGAAGTCGGGACCAAGCTGACGCTGCTGGAAAAGACCGCACAGATCAACGCCGCGCTGTTCTATTACGACTATAAGGACAAGCAGCTGAAGGGGCGCGTCATCGCCAACCCCAACGTCTTCGGCCCGCTCGAAGCGCTGGTGAACGTCCCGAAATCCCGTGTGCTGGGCGGCGAAGTGCAGCTCGACCTCGCGCCGACCAAGGGACTGCGGATCAGCATCGGCGCGACCTATCTCGACACCGAGATTTCGGGCAGCTTCATCAACTACGACTCCTACGGCAACCAGCGCGATTTTGGCGGGTCGCCCTTTGCCTATACGCCCAAGGTGCAGATCGTGACTGACGCCCAATATGACTGGGCGCTCGACAATGCGACCAACGCATTCATGGGTGCCAACCTCAGCTTCCAGTCGGAAACCGCCGCTGTGCTGGGCGATGCGCGCGACACGCCGTCGGCGGTGCTGAATGCCAATGGCGGGCTCACCATCGCCAGCTACGCCCTGCTCGACCTGCGCGCGGGTGTGCAGTTCGATGACAAGCGCTACAAGCTCAGCGTGTTCGCACGGAACCTGACCGACGAATATTACTGGTCGAATGCGACGCGCATCACCGACACGACGGTGCGGTTTGCCGGGCGGCCGCGCACCTTCGGCATCAGCTTTTCGGCGCAATACTGATCCACCCCCCACTGCAGCCGCGCGGGTTTCGCGCGCGGCTGCATTTTTTGTTCGGAGATGCGGGATGACTTCTTCCCTGACGATGGACCCACGCCAGCATGGCGATGCCGATCACGCCGTGCGCCTTCCCAACACGCGAATGCTCATCGGTGGGCAGCGCTGCGAGGCCGCAGACGGGGGGCGGATAGAGGTCGAGGATCCGGCGACGCGGCAGAGCTTTGCCACCGTACCGGCCGGGGGTGCCGAGGATGTCGACCGTGCAGTAACCGCCGCCCGGACCGCCTTCGAAAGTGCGGCCTGGTCGCGGATGCGTCCCTTGGACCGGGGCAAGATCATCGAGAATATCGCTCGCAAGATCGAGGAACACGCGACCGAGCTGGCGCTGCTGGAAAGCTATGACAATGGCAAGACGGTGCATCATGCGCTGGCGGTCGACGTGCCGGCGGCGGTCGATATTTTTCGCTATATGGCAGGCTGGGCCTCGAAGATCGGCGGGCAGGTGAATCCCTTCTCCGGCGATGGGCGGCAATATCATTCCTATTCCGTGCGGGAGCCGGTCGGCGTCGTCGGACAGATCGTGCCATGGAACTATCCGCTGGCGATGGCCGCGTGGAAGATCGCACCGGCGCTGGCGGCGGGCTGTACGATCGTCCTGAAACCGTCGGAAGTGACGCCGCTGACCGCGCTGCGCCTCGCCGAGCTGGCGCTGGAGGCAGGGTTGCCGGAGGGCGTGCTGAACGTCGTCACCGGCTATGGCCATGTTGCGGGACAGGCGCTGGTCGAACATCCCGGCGTCGACAAGATCGCGTTCACCGGCTCGACGCGTGTCGGCAAGCAGATCGTGCAGACCGCGGCCCGCGATCTGAAGCGCATCACGCTCGAACTGGGCGGCAAGTCGCCGTCGCTGATCTTCGCCGATGCCGATCTGGATCAGGCGGCGATCGGCGCGGCGCTGGCGATCTTCTTCAATTCGGGTCAGGTCTGCCTAGCGGCATCGCGGCTGTTCATCGAACGCTCGGTCTATGATCGGGTCCTGGAAGGGGTCGCCAATGTCGCCAGGACCTTCAAGCTGGGCCATGGTCGCGACGCAGGCACCATGCTCGGACCGCTGGTGTCGCGCACGCAGCAGGAGCGGGTGCTGGCCTATATCGCCGCGGGTCGGGCGGCGGGTGCCGAGGTCGTACTGGGCGGCGGCACCGGGGGTCTCGATGGCTATTTCGTCGAGCCGACGATTTTCGCCAATGCGGCGAAGGATGCCAGCATCGTGCGCGAGGAAATTTTCGGGCCTGTTCTGGTTGCGACCCCGTTCGACGATGTGGACGAGGTGGTGAAGCTGGCCAACGACACCCGCTATGGCCTTGCCGCCAATGTGTGGACCCGCGACCTGTCGCGCGCGCACCTGACCGCGCGGCGACTGCAGGCCGGTGTCGTGTGGATCAACACGCATGGCATGAACGATCCCAGCGCTCCCTTTGGTGGCGTGAAGGAGTCCGGATGGGGGCGCGAAGTCGGCGAGGAGGGCCTGCTGCAGTATACCGAGACCAAGACGGTCACCGCGTTGCTCGGAGAATAGCATTGGTCGATCCGCCCGTGCCTGCAGCGCCCGGCACTGCGACACGGGCGCTGCCAATCTTTCGCCGTCCGCCCGGGTCAGGGCACCTTACGTCCTCAACCGCTTGCTGATGCAGACGCGGCCATCGCCGATGCTCGGCGGCTATGGCCTCTCGACGATCCGCGCCGTGGACCGAGGGGTTCGGCGTCACCGTCGCTGAACCCCCGGGAAGTACATCGCCGTCACCGATGCGGGCTGTCGCGGTTCGGTGAAAGCCGGTATCCAGTGGCCGGGATGCGCGACATGACAGACGAACCGGGCGGCGGATTGCGCGCGCTGTACCAGTTGCACGCTGCGTCGCTGCGCCGGTTCCTGCACGCCCGCACCGGCAGCGCCGACCTGGCCGGCGACCTGATGCAGGAAATGTGGTTGCGGCTCGACGGTGTGGCGGACGGTCCGGTCGTGGACGGCCGCGCCTATCTGTTCCGCATGGCGCAGAACCTGATGCTCGATCAGCTGCGGGAACGGCGGCGGCGCGACGGGCGCGAACGGGCGTGGGCGGAGGTGACGCTGGACCAGCGCGCCGATGCGCCCGAACCGGTGGAGGCCACCACCGCGCTCGACATCGCGATCGGGCGGGAGGAGGTGCGGCGGCTGGCCTGGGCGATCGATCGCCTGCCCGCCGGCGCGCAGCGGGCGTTCCGCCTGCACAAGCTGGAGGGGTTGAGCCATGCGGAAACCGCCGAGAGGCTCGGCATCAGCTGCAAGGGCGTGGAAAAGCATATGGCGACGGCGATGCAGCATCTTCGCCGTCTGCTCGACGAGCGGGAGGTAGGGTGATGGGGCGGGCACGGCGTCTCCCACGGTATGACAGGTCCGCACGACGGACATCGGGATGTGCCACGCTCGCAGGGATGGGAACGGCATGAGCGAGACGATCGACGCGGCGGCGGCGCGCTGGTTCGCCGCGCAGGATGCCGACGACATGGACTGGGACGGCTTCACCCTGTGGCTGGAGGCGGACCCGCGCCATGGCGCGGCGTTCGATCGACTGGCGCTGATCGACGACGATATTGCGGCCCAGGCACCCGCCATCCGCGCCCTGTTGCCCGCGAACGACGACGCGGCGGACGTCGCCGACCTGCCACCGACAGCACCGACGCGGCGATGGTGGCCGATGGTCGGCGGCGGCATGGCGGCGGCCGCCGCCGCACTCGCGCTGATGATCGGCCTGCCGGCGCGCGCACCCGACGACCGCATGTGGCAGACCGGTGCGACCGCGCAGGCGGTGGATGTCGGCGAGGGGGTTCGCGTGACGATCGCGCCGCACAGCCGGCTGACCGCGCAGGGCGGAGCGCAGCAGCTGGCGTTGCAGGGCGCGGCCTATTTTGACGTGGCCCATCGCGATCGACGGGAGCTTGCGATCAGCGCCGGGCCAATCGAAATTCGTGACATCGGCACCCGGTTCGACGTGACGACCGATGGGCGCGCCGTGGCGCAGGTGGCGGTGGCCGAGGGGCAGGTGTCGATCGTTGCCGGCGCGCGGACGGCCCCGCGCACCGTTGCCGCCGGGCAGAGCCTGTCGCTGGTCGACGGGCGCGCCCGGCTGGCCCCGGCCGATCCGGCGGGGATCGGTGGCTGGCGCGGCGGTACCTTGAGCTACAGCGACGCACCGCTGGCGCTGGTCGCGGTCGATCTGTCCCGATATGCAGGGACGGGAATCCGCGTCGCGCCTTCCATCGCGGACCGGCGTTTTTCGGGGGCGTTGACGGTCGGTGACGGTTCGAAGCTGGTGGATCAGGTGGCGGCGATCCTCGACCTGCGGGTCGTTCGCGATCCCGCTGGCGTGCGTCTGGAGCCTGCCCGCTGAGGCACAGGCGCAGGCGCGGGCGGTTGCCGTCGACCTGCCCGCCGGGCCGATCGCCGCGTCGCTGACCCTGCTCGCCCGGCAGGCGGGGGTGTCGATCGGGTCGGCCATCGGGCCAGTGCCCGGCATGGCGCCCGCCGTTCGCGGACGAATGCCGGTCGAGCGCGCGCTGGCGCGGGTCCTGGCGCGCAGCGGCTGGCGTGCCCGGCAATTGGGTCCCGCGATCTGGCGGATCGAGCGGGTCGCCCCGCCACCGCCGCATCGGCCTATCCGGATCGCGTCGCCACCGCCACGCGTGCCGGTCGACGACAATACCGCCGAAATCGTGGTGACCGCGACGAAGGTGCCGCAGTCGCTGGCCGATGCGCCGGTATCGGTCGAGATTGCGGGACGCGACCGGCTGGCGCTGCTGGGAACGGCGCCCGATACTGTTGCGCTGGCGACGACGGTCAACGGACTGTTCACCACCAATCTGGGGGCAGGGCGCGACCGGCTGTTCGTGCGCGGGGTCGCCGATGGTCCCTTTGACGGCTTCGCGCAGTCGAGCGTCTCGGTCTATCTGGGGGAGGTGCGCGCGAC
Organism: uncultured Sphingomonas sp.; assembly: GCA_913777295.1. Taxonomy (GTDB): domain Bacteria; phylum Pseudomonadota; class Alphaproteobacteria; order Sphingomonadales; family Sphingomonadaceae; genus Sphingomonas. The sequence goes on from CAJYRU010000433.1 coordinate 13,913, forward strand.
CTATGACGCACCCGATCCCGACCTGCGGCTGGTCGACATGCGGCAGGTCGAGGTGCTGAAAGGGCCGCAGGGGCCGCTTTACGGCACCGGCGCGCTGGGCGGGGTCTATCGCATGGTGCCGACCGCACCCGACGCGACCGCCGCCACCGGCTGGATCGATGTGCAGGGCAGCCTGACCGCCGGCCTCCGTCCGGCGGGCGCGGTGCAGGGGATGGCGAACCTGCCGCTGATCGCCGACCGGCTGGCGGTACGCGCGGTCGCCTATGATGTCGGGCAGGCGGGCTGGATCGATCAGGGCGGCCGGCGCGGCATCAACCATGGGCGCACGACCGGCGGGCGGCTGGCGCTGCGCGGTACGGCGGGGTGGTGGTCGCTGGAGGTCGACGGCACGCTGCAATATGCGTTCGTGCGCGACAGTCAATATGTCGAGGGTGGCGATACGCTGCGCCGCGCGGTGCGCCTGCCCGAGCCGCAGGACACCGATTTCGCCGCGGTCGGCGCGACCCTGCGCGGACCGATCGGTGCGGCCACGCTCACGCTGACGGCGGGCGCGGCATGGCAGCAATTGCAGGCGACCTACGACGCATCGGCCAAGGCGGCCGTGCTGGGTGCGGCGGGACCCGTGCAATATGCCGATGCCCGTCATTATGGCGTGCGGTCGACCGAGGCGCGGTTGGCCGGAACGACGGCGGGGTTGGACTGGGTCGCGGGCATCTCAGTGCTGGATGCGGGAACCAGGGCGACGGGCATGCTGCATCCCGCCGACGCCGCCGCGTCGACGACGATCCTGCGCTTCGACCGGCAGGTGGACGAGCAGGCGGTCTTCGGCGAAATCACCGGCCATGCGACGGCCACGCTGTCGGGCACGCTCGGCCTGCGCGTCTTTCGCTCGGCAATAGACGACCGGCGACAGGATGACGAGCGCGGACCGACGGAGGGCAGCTATGCCGACCGGGTCGTGCGCGCCAGCCCCAGCGCGTCGCTATCGTGGAAGCCCACGCCGGCGATGCTGGTCTATGTCCGCCATGCCTCCGCGCTGCGTCCCGGCGGGGTGCAGGCCCCCGATGGCCAGATGGGGGTAGCGCCGTACCGCGCCGATACGCTGCGGGAAACCGATCTGGGCGCGCGCTGGCATGGCGGTGCGGGGTGGACGCTGGACGCGGTCGCGTTCGCGTCGCGCTGGTCGGATGTGCAGGCGGACATGCTGGCGGCGGACGGGCTGGTCTCCACCCGCAACATCGGTGAAGCGCGCAACATCGGCGCGGATGTCAGCGTCGGCTGGACTCCGGTTCAAGGGATCGCGCTGACCGCTGGGGTGCTGGCGCAGCACGCGCGGATCGCGACCGGCCCCGCCCGGCCGGACGATCGCCGGTTGCCCGTCGTCCCGGACCTTGCCGGTCATGCCGAACTGTCCGTGACGCGCGAACGGGCGGGCTGGCGCTGGTCGGCGATCCTGCGCGCACGCTATGTCGGCGATGCCCGCCTAGCGCCCGATCCGACGATCGATCGCGAGACGGAGGAAAATGTGCTGCTGGGTGCCGCGTTCGGTGCGCGCCGGGGAAACTGGGCGTGGCGATGGGACATCGACAATATCGCGGATAGTCGGGCGGACAGCTTCGCGTTCGGCAACCCCTTTACCGCTGCCGCCAGCGACCAGCGTACGCCGCTGCGGCCGCGAACCGTCTCGCTGTCGCTCCGACGAAATTTTTGATGGGGCGCAGGTAGGGTAGCGCCGCCCGCCCGGCGTCTTGGGTGCATTCGGGAGGACCGGAATGTACCACAGCGCGTTACGCTCGCTCATCGAGCGGCGATATTTCGAATGCCATGGCGCGGCCCCGTCGGCCGATTATCCCCGCTACCTGACCATGGGGGCGCCCGACGTGCCGCTTGCCGCGATCGGGATGCGATCGGCGGCGGACGGGCCGCTGTTCCTCGAACGCTATCTGACCGAGCCGGTCGAAACCGTGCTGACCCGCACGCTGGGGCGACCGGTCCCGCGGTGCCGGGTGGTCGAACTGGGCGATCACGCTTCTGCCCGCGCGGCGGCGACAATCGGTCTGTGGCGCGAAGCAGCGGCGGCGCTCGACGGACAGCTGGACGTGGCGGTCGCGGTGCTGACCGCGCCGCTCCGGGCGATGTTCGCGCGGCTTTCGCTGCCGATCGTGACGATCGCACCGGCCCATGCCGCTGCGCTCGGCCCGGCGGCGGAGCGCTGGGGCCGCTATTACGATGCCGACCCGATGGTGTGCGCCGGTGAGATTGCCGCCTGTCGGCGGGTGCTGTGCGGGGAGGCGGGGGCATGACGCCGTTGCTGCGGGCGATCCACGCCCATGCCACCGCAACGCCCGATGTGATCGCGATCGACGGCGACACCCGCTATCACTGGGCCGATCTGGCGCAGCTGGTCCCGCCGCTGGCTGCGACGCTGCGCGCCCGCTTTCCGGCCAAGCGTCCGGTCGCGACCCGCGTCGACCATGGCGCGGAAGCGTGCCTGCTTGACCTTGCGCTGATCGAGGCAGGCTGCGTCTCACTGCCGCTGCCGCCCTTCTTCACGACGGCACAGGAGGACCATGCACTGGAGAGCGCGGGCGCGCAGGCATTGCTGCATGGGCCGGTGACGCTGCACGGGGCCGATCTGCAGGTCGCGACCCGCGACCTGACCGCGCCGACGGTCATGCTGCCCAAAGGGACGGCGCGGATCACCTTCACCTCCGGTTCGACCGGCGCGCCCAAGGGCATCTGCCTGTCGCGCGAGCATCTCTGCGGCGTCGCCGGCGCGGTGGTCGAGCATCTCGGCACGCATCACGCCGGTCGCCACCTGCCGGTACTGCCGCCGGGCATCCTGCTGGAAAACGTCGCCGGCTTTTACGCAACCATCCTTGCCGGCGGGACCTATGTCGCGCAGCCGCAGGCGGCGATCGGCATGGGCGATCCGTTCCGTCCGGACGGGGCCGCGCTGGTGCGCGCGATCGTCGGGCAGGGGATCACCTCGCTGATCCTTGTGCCCGAACTGCTCGGCCTGCTGGTCAAGACGCTGCTGTCGACCGGGGAGCGGTTGCCCGCGCTGACGCTGGTCGCGGTCGGGGGCGCGCGGGTGCCCGATGCGCTGCTGGCCGCCGCGACCGCCATCGGCCTGCCGGTGCGGCAGGGATATGGCCTGACCGAATGCGGGTCGGTCGTTTCGCTGGACGACGGCACCGCGCCGGGCAGCGTCGGGCGCAGCATCGGGCTGAACACCATCCGCCTTGCCGACGATGGCGAGGTGCTGATCGACGGGCCGCTGTTCCTCGGCACGGTCGGCGCACCGCGCGCGGGCGGACCGCTGGCGACCGGTGACATCGGTCGGATCGACGACGCGGGGCGGCTGTGGATCGAAGGGCGCAAGTCCGCGCTGATCGTCACAAGCCATGGCCGCAATATCGCACCCGAATGGGTCGAAGGCATCCTGTTGATGCAGCCCGCCATCCGGCAGGCGCTGGTGCGGGGCGAGGGGCGGCCCGAACTCGACGCGCTGATCGTCCCGACCAGCCCGGGTGCCGACGTGGCCGCCGCCGTCGCCGCAGCCAACAGCGCACTGCCCGCCTATGCCCGGATCGGCGCCTTTCGCGTCGTGCCGCCCTTCACCCCGGCCAGCGGTCTGCTGACCGGCAATGGCCGGCTGCGCCGTGCCGCGATCCATGCCGCCTATCCCGAAGAGGAGCCGTTGATGACCCAGCCATTCTTCCACCGTCTGGTCGCCGAAACGCGGGAGGCGCAGGCGCGGTTCG
>CAJYRU010000434.1 GCA_913777295.1 uncultured Sphingomonas sp.
GATGCGCAGGTGGCGAACCTGTCGATGGGCGAATTCGTCCTCCAGCGCAGCCGGGCAAAGGTCAATTATCGTGGTGGCAACGGCACGGCACAGATGTTTGCCGAAGGGTCGTCGGGCGTGCCGTTCCGCGTCGCCGCCAATGCGCAATTGCGGCCGAACGACTATCTCGTCGCGTTGCAGGGTGTCGCCAATTCGATCCCGTTCAAGACGGTCAATCCGGCGCGGATCGTATTGGCGCCCGGCGGCTATCGCCTGTACCCGACACGGATCGATTTCGATCAGGGGTCGATCCGTGCGGCCGGCGTCTATGGCAACGGCATGTCGATCCAGACGCGGCTCGACCGGCTGGACCTCAGCATCGTCAACGCCTTCGTCCCCGGTACGGGCATTGGCGGCACCGCGACCGGGAGCCTCGATTTCGCGCAGGCCGCGGACCAGAGCTTCCCGCGTGCCGATGCGCGGCTGACCATCCGCAATTTCCAGCGGACCAGCCTCGCTTCGATTTCGGAACCGGTGGACATCGTGTTCGCCGGCGACCTCCGCCCCGAAGGGGGCAGCGGCCGCGCGCTGATCCGGCGCGGGACGACCACGGTCGGGCGGATGGTCGCGAACCTGCGTCCCCTGCCGCCGGGCAGCGGGTCGTGGGTCACGCGGATGCTGGCGGCACCATTGTCGGGCGGTATTCGCTACAATGGACCGGCGGGAGTGCTGTTCTCCTTCGCCGGGCTGGCCGACCAGCAATTGTCGGGACCGATCGGGCTGGCCGCCGATTTCGGCGGGCGGGTGCAGGCGCCGCAGCTGGCGGGCATCGTCCGGGCGAACAACCTCACCTATGAGAATGAGGCGCTGGGCACCCGGCTTACCAATCTCGCCATTGACGGGCGGTTCACCAACGACCGGTTCGAACTGACCCAGCTGCGCGCGCGCGCCGGCGAAGGGACTGCGGCGGCGCAGGGCACGGTCGGGTTGGCGTCAAACAGCGGCTTCCCGATCGACATCAAGGCACAGCTGCGTAACGCACAGCTAGCGCGCAGCGATGCGCTGGGCGCGTCGGCGACGGGCGACATCCGGATCCAGAACGGGCCTGACGGCGGGCTGATCTCCGGCGACATCCTGATCCCCGAGGCACGGTATCAGATCATCCGGCAGGGGGCCGCCGAAGTGCCCGAACTGACCGGCGTACGCCGCAAGAGTGACGCGAACCGGCCCAGCGCCGCGCAGCGGCGGCAGGCCGCGGCGTCCGCCGGCCTGTTCCGCCTCGCGCTGCGCGTTCGGGCGAACAACCGGCTGTTCGTGTCCGGCATGGGGCTGGAATCGGAGTGGCAGGCAGATCTGCGCATTGCCGGGACTTCCGCGGCACCGACGATCAACGGCCAGATGCGGATGATCCGCGGCACCTATTCGTTCGCGGGCAAGCGGTTCGAGGTCGAGCGCGGCGTGATCCGGTTCGAGGGATCGGACTTCACCAACCCGGTCATCGACATCGCGGCGACGACCACGGCGGAGGGCGTGACCGCGACGATCAACGTCACCGGCACCGCCCAGGCGCCACAGATTGCGTTCAGTTCCACCCCGTCGCTGGCGCAGGACGAGGTGCTGTCGCGGTTGCTGTTCGGCAGTTCGGTGACGAACCTGTCGGCTACGGAGGCGATCCAGCTGGCGGCCGCGCTCAACTCGCTGCGCGGGTCGGGCGGTGGCGGGCTGAACCCGCTGGGCAAGCTACGCTCGGCGACCGGGTTCGACCGGCTCCGCGTCCTGGGCGGCGACGAGGCGAGCGGGCGTGGTACGTCGCTGGCGGCGGGCAAGTATCTGACCGACGACATCTACGTCGAGATCATCACCGACGCGCGGGGGTTCACCGCGACGCAGATCCAGATCGCGCTGACCAAGACGCTCAGCCTGTTGTCGCAGACCGGATCGTTCGGCGGGTCGAACGCGTCGCTGCGCTACAGCCGCGACTATTGACGGTTGGCGGCGGGGCACTCCCTGCCGCCGGCTCAACGCTGTTGAGCGACGCCCTTCGCCAGCGATGCGATCATCGCGTCGCGCAGCGGCTTCGGGCGCAGCTCCATGTCATAGGGGCATCCGCGCGCGACCGCGCCGTCGGGACGCGGTTCGAAGCCGCGCAGCCAGCTGTAGCGATCGCTAAGACCCCAGGCGAGGACGTCGCCGAGCTGCGGATAGGACAGCATGATGTCGAGATAGGCACCGGCGAAATCCGCGACGCCCCGGTCGCGTGGACCGGTCGCAATCGGCAGGCCGCGATCCCGCACGTCGAATTCCGTGATGACCAGCCGGTATCCCATCGCCACGACCCGGTCGAGGAAACGCCGCCATTCCGGCTCCAGCCGGTGCGCGACCGCCCCGGCATCGGTGGTCGGCTGGAACAGGCCGATATGCGACTGGATCCCCAGCGCATCGACGGGGGTGCCTCGCCGACGAAACTCCTCCAGCAGCGCCAGCACGCCGGCGCGGTGTTTTTCGTTGCCGTCTTCCCAGCTCATATAGTCGTTATAGACCAGCTGGGCATGGGGTGCCGCGGTGCGGGCGGTGCGAAAGGCGTGGTCGAGGACATTGGCCGTCCCGCCCATCGCGCGCGACAATGATGTTTCGCGCAGCCCGCCGGTATCGGGATCGACCGCCTCGTTGACCACGTCATAGCTGTAGATCTTGCCGCCATAGCGTTTGGTGACGGTCTCGATATGCCGGTCGAGGACCGCCGCCGCTGCCGTCGCCGGACGCTGGCCGAAGTCGTAGCTGTTCAGCCACGCGGGAAACCATTTGGAATAGGCCCAATAGAGCGTGTGCCCGCGCATCGCGAAGCCGTGCCGCATTGCCCAGTCGACCATGGCGTCGAACTGTGCGAAGTCGAACCGGTCGGGGCCGGGGCGGATCGCCTGCCACTTCATCTGATTTTCGGCGACCAGGACCGCGCAGTCGCGTTGCAGCAGCGCGGCATAGGCCGGGTTGTCGAACGACCCGGCGTCACGTCCCGGCGGTGCCCATGCGAAGGCCGATCCGAAACGCCGCCCGCGCTGTGCGGCAGCGGCCTTGAGCGTCAGCGGTGCGGAGGCGGCGGGCGCGGCCTGTGCGGCGAGCAGCGCGGCTCCGGCGGCCAGCACGCTGCGGCGATCGATCATGGTCATCAAGCTCTCCCATTCCCACGCTCTCCGACGTGGTAGCGTTACCATGGTCGGGATGATATGGCGGAGTCAACGCCGCCGATCAGGCGGGAACAGAGGATGCAGGATGCTGAAATCGCTCGGATGGATCGCGCTGCTGTGCGTCGCATGGACGAACCCGGCGCGGGCGGAGGACGGGTACGACCTGTGGCTTCGCTATCGCCCGCTGCCTGCTGCACAGGCCGAAGCGGTCGCGGCGCGGGCGACGGCCATCGTCCGCGACGAACCGGATCCGACGACCGTCTTGGCGGCCCAGGAACTGGCGCGGGGGCTGTCGGGGCTGGCCGGGCGGACGATCGGCGCAGGCCCGGCGGGCGAGGGGGCGATCGTCATCGGCACGACCCGGTCGGCACGGATCGCAGCGCTGGGCCTGCCGCTGTCGGGGCTGGGCGCGCAGGGATATGTCCTGCGGTCGATGACGATCGACGGGCGGCGGGCGACGGTGATCGCGGCGAACGGTCCGGCGGGCGTCTTGTACGGCGCCTTCCGGTTATTGCGGATCGCGCAGACCGGGCAGTCGCTCGACCGGCTGGCGATCGTTGATCGACCTCGGCTGGCGCTGCGCGTGCTGAACCATTGGGACAATCCCGACCGCTATGTCGAACGCGGCTATGCCGGGCAGTCGCTGTGGGACTGGCAGAAGCTGCCGGGCTTCAGCGATCCGCGCTATACCGACTATGCGCGGGCCAATGCATCGGTCGGAATCAACGGGACGGTCCTGAACAACGTCAACGCCAGCCCCGACATGCTGACCCCGGCGTTTCTGGAGAAGGTCGAGCGGTTGGCGACGATCTTTCGACCTTGGGGTATTCGGGTCTACCTGTCGGCCAAATTCTCCGCTCCCATCGAGGTCGGCGGGCTGAAGACCGCCGATCCGCTCGACCCGACAGTCGCGGCATGGTGGCGGGCGAAGGCCGACGAAATCTATGCCCGCATCCCCGATTTCGGGGGCTTTCTGGTCAAGGCCAATTCCGAGGGGCAGCCGGGGCCAGGCGACTATGGCCGCAGCCACGCCGAGGGGGCGAACATGCTCGCCGCGGCACTCAAACCCCATGGCGGGGTCGTGATGTGGCGGGCGTTCGTCTATGCCCATGACAAGCCGGAGGATCGCGCGAAGCAGGCCTATAGCGAGTTCCAGCCGCTCGACGGGGCATTCGCGGACAATGTCATCGTGCAGGTGAAGAACGGGCCGATCGATTTCCAGCCGCGCGAGCCGTTCCATCCGCTGTTCGGGGCGATGCCGCGCACGCCGCTGATGATGGAAGTGCAGATTACCAAGGAATATCTGGGGTTCGCCACCCACCTCGCCTATCTCGGGACGATGTGGGAGGAAGTGTTGCTCAGCGACACCTATCGTCCCCACAAGGGCGCGACCGTCGCCGACGTGCTGGCGCGGCACGGGCGGCTGAGCGGCATGGCGGGCGTCGCCAATGTTGGGACCGATCGCAACTGGTCGGGGTCACAGTTCGATCAGGCGAACTGGTACGCGTTCGGGCGGCTGGCGTGGAACCCCGACGACCGGGCGAGCGACATCGCGCGCGACTGGGCGGCGATGACCTGGGGACCGGGGGTCGCTGACCCGGTGGCGTCGATCATGCTGCGGTCGCGGCAGGCGGTGGTCGACTATATGATGCCGCTGGGGCTGCATCACCTGTTCGCGACCGGGCACCATTACGGGCCGGGGCCGTGGGTCGACGATCTGGCGCGGCCGGACTGGAACCCGGTATATTATCATAAGGCCGACCGGGCGGGGATCGGGTTCGACCGGACGCGGACGGGCAGTGATGCGGTTGGGCAATATGCCTCGGCGCTGGCGAAGCGGTGGAGCGATCCGGTAGCGGTGCCGGAGGACCTGCTGCTGTGGTTCCACCATGTGCCGTGGGAGCGGCGGATGGCGTCTGGGCGGACGCTGTGGGAGGAACTGGTCGGGCGCTACGATCGGGGCGTGACCGAGGTTGCGGCGATGCAGGACCAGTGGGCGGCGCTGCGGGGCCAAGTCGACGACCAGCGCCACGCCGAGGTCAGCCAGTTCCTGACGATCCAGCGGACGGAGGCGCAGTGGTGGCGGGATGCCTGCATCGCCTATTTTGCTGAGGTGTCGGGGCGGGCGTTGCCGGCGGGCGTGGTGCCGCCGGCACACGCGCTGGCGTGGTACAAGGCGGTTCGGACGCCCTATGCGCCGGGGAATGGGCGGTAGGTTGGGGGAGGGTTCCGACCAAGTGGGCGAGGTCAGGATGAAGGCGAACCTGACCGATCTTGGTCGCCCTCACCCTTCCGCGGCTGCGTCGCCCCCTCCCTCTTCCGTCGGGAGAGTGAAAAGGGGTTAAGCCACTCGTTCGGCGCTTTGCCTAAATGGCTGATAAAAAACAGCTATTCGGCGGAAGTTCACTAAGTTCACGCTCACCGCGCTTTCGCGTTCGAACGCACCGTTTCCAATCAGTAGCGGCGCAGCAGGCCGGCCAGCTTGCCCTGTACGCGTACCTGTTCGGGGCGGTAGCGTTGCGGGTCGTAGCTGCGGTTGGCCGGGTCGAGGCGGATCATGGCGCCTTCGCGACGGAAATATTTCAGCGTCGCCTCGCTATCCTCGATCAGCGCGACCACGATTTCGCCGTCGCGCGCGGTTTCGGTGCGGCGGACGAGAGCGTAGTCGCCGTCGAGGATGCCGGCCTCGACCATCGAATCGCCGGCCACTTCGAGCGCATAGTGATCGCCCGCGCCGAGCAGCGCGGCGGGGACGGGGAGCGTCGCCTGCCCCTCGATCGCCTCGATCGGGACGCCGGCGGCGATGCGGCCGTGCAGCGGCAGTTCGACGACGTCGTTGGCCGGTTGCGGCGTCGGGCGCGGGATAGCCGATGGCTTGGTTGCCGGTACCTTCTTTGCAACCGGACGGTCGGGCATCCGCAGCACTTCCAGCGCGCGGGCGCGGTTGGGCAGGCGGCGGATGAATTCCCGTTCCTCCAACGCGGAGATCAGGCGGTGAACCCCCGATTTCGACTTGAGGTCGAGCGCTTCCTTCATCTCCTCAAACGAAGGCGATACGCCGGTTGCCTTCAACCGGTCGTCGATGAAGCAGATCAACTCGTGCTGCTTACGCGTCAGCATAACGTCCTCCGTCGGAACAGACGTGGAACCAATAGGAAACGATTTATGCGTCGTCAAGCGAGTTGCAGGATTTCCGCCGAGTCGCCGGGATTTGCTGCCGGGGCGTGGGGGGCGCGCACGATGAGGCAGTCGGAGCGGGCGAGTGTGCGCAGCATCGAACTGTCCTGAATGGCGGCGGTCGATACCTGTCCATCGACCAGCGTCGCACGGAGATAGTCCTGCCGCGCCCCGTTGGCGGGAAGCGGATGGGCGAGTGTGGCACGGGTGCTGCGCGGCATCGGGTCGGCAGCACCCGCGATGCGCGCGGCGAGCGGGCGGACGAACAGCAGGGCGGTGATGAACGACGATACCGGGTTGCCGGGCAGGCCGAGGACCGCGCCACCCCGCAACCTGCCGGCGAGCATCGGCTTGCCCGGACGCAGCGCGATCCGCCAGAAATCGAGTTCGCCACCCGCCGCCGCGAGTGCGGGGCGAACGAGGTCATGGTCGCCGACCGACGCGCCGCCGGTGGTTACCAGCAGGTCGCAATCGACCGTGGTGAAGGCGTCGACCAGCGCATCCATCCGGTCGGGCAGGATGCCGAGGTCGATGCGGTCGACGGGCAGGTCGGCAAGCAGACCGGCGAGCATCAGGCCATTGGATTCGGGGAGCTGGTCCTCGCGCAGCGCCTGCCCGGCGGGCACCAGTTCGTCGCCGGTCGCAGCAATGGCGATCCGCGCGCGACGACCGACCGAAAGGGTGCCGTGGCCGGCAATGGCGGCGAGCGCGGCGCGCGCGGGGGTGATGCGATCGCCGGCGGCAATCAACAGCTCGCCTTCGCGGAAGTCGAGGCCAGCACGACGGACATTGCCGCCGCGAACCGGCCCTTCGCCGGACAGGTGCAGGCGGGCGCCGTCGCGGGTCGCCTCTTCCTGCACCAGCACGCAATCGGTACCGGCAGGCATCGCCGCGCCGGTGAAGATGCGGGTGGCCTGTCCGGGGCCGACGGTGCCGGGAAAGGCGGCCCCCGCCGCGCTTTCGCCGATAACGTCCCACGGGCCGGGCAGGTCGTCGAAGCGGATGGCATAGCCGTCCATGGCGGATAGCGGGCGGGCGGGCTGGGTGCGGAGCGCCTGCACATCGGCGGCGGCGAAGCGGCCGAGCGCTTCGGTCAGGGGGAGGGTTTCGGGAACGGCGGGGCGGGCGAGGGCGAGGACGCGAGCCTGCGCTTCGGCGACGGGGAGGAGGGACATGCGCTGGGCCTCGGTTCGGGATATGGCGTTCATAGTACCTCGGCGAAGGCCGGGGTCCAGTTGGCGGACGTTCGTTGCACCCTGCGGACGTTTCCCAACTGGACCCCGGCCTTCGCCGGGGTACGTCCATTGGATGGGATAGGCAGTCGCTAGGGCCGTATCCAGTCCCCGGACTTGCCGCCCTGTTTCTCCAGCAGGCAGATGCCGTCGACGACCATCGCCTTGTCGATCGCCTTTACCATGTCATAGATGGTGAGGAGTGCGGTCGAAGTCGCTGTCAACGCTTCCATTTCTACGCCGGTCTTGCCGTCGGTCGCCGCCGTTGCGGTAACGCGGATGGCGTTTTCCTCGAAGGTGAAGTCGACCGACGCCTTGGTCAGCGGCAAGGGGTGGCACAGCGGGATCAGGTCGCTGGTGCGCTTGGCTGCCATGATGCCGGCAACGCGGGCGACAGCGAGGACGTCGCCCTTCTTGACCAGCCCGTCGCGGATCGCGGCCAGTGCGTCCGGCGACATGGCGATGCGGCCGGTGGCGATCGCGACGCGGCGGGTCGGGAGCTTGTCGCCGACATCGACCATGCGGGCGCTGCCATCGGAGTCGAGATGGGTGAGGCTCACCCGATCATCGCCCGCGTCGCGGCTTCGACGTCGTCGCGGCGCATCAGTGCTTCACCGATCAGGAAGCAGCGCACGCCATGTTCGGCCATCGCGTCGAGGTCGGCGCGGGTCGTCAGTCCGCTCTCCGCCACAAAGGTGCAGCCGGCGGGGGCATGGCCGACAAGTTCATAGGTCCGCGCAAAGCTGACCGAGAAGTCCTTGAGATTACGATTGTTTACGCCGATCAGGCGCGAACGAAGCTTCAACGCCCGGTCGAGTTCCGCTCGGTCATGGACCTCGACCAGTACGTCCATGCCTCGCTCGATCGCGGCCGCCTCGATCTCTGCCATCTGCGTGTCCGACAGGGCGGCGACGATGATCAGGATCGCGTCGGCGCCGAGCGACCGGGCCTCGGCCACCTGCCACGGATCGACGTTGAAGTCCTTGCGCAGGACCGGCAGGTCGCAGGCGGCGCGGGCGGCGACCAGATAGTCGTCGGACCCCTGGAAATAGTCGACATCGGTCAGGACCGACAGGCACGCCGCTCCACCGGCCTGATAGGCGCGGGCATGGGCGGGCGGATCGAAATCGGCGCGGATCAGGCCCTTGGACGGGCTGGCCTTCTTGATCTCGGCGATCAGTGCGTGGCCGGGCCGGGCATCGAGCGCGGCGCGGAAGCCGCGCGGGGCCGATTGGTCGGTCGCGCGGGCGTCGAGGTCGGCGATGCTGGCGCGGGCGCTGCGGTCGGCGACCTCGGTGCGCTTGGTGGCAAGGATGGTGTCGAGCATCGTCATGAATAGGCGATCCATTGGTCCAGCAGGCGGTCGGCGGCGCCGGAGTCGATGACCTCGGCCGCGCGTTCGGCACCGTCGCACAGGTCGGTGGCGGTATCGGCGATGAGCAACGCGGCGGCGGCGTTGAGCAACACCGCGTCGCGATATGGCCCCTTTTCACCCCGTAGCAGCGCGCGGAGGGCGGCTGCGTTGTGGCGGGCATCGCCGCCGCGGATCGCGCTGATCGGGTGGCGGGGCAGGCCGGCATCCTCGGGCACGATGCGGTCGGCCATGGTCATGCCGACCGGCACGACGATGGTGGGGCCGGCACCGGAAATTTCGTCCAGCCCTTCCTCCCCCGACACGATCAGCGCGGTTTCGGCGCCCAGCAACTCCATCGCTTCGGCATAGACGGTCGCGTAGTCGGGACGGGCGATACCGATCAACTGGCGGGTGGTGCGTGCCGGATTGGCCAGCGGTCCCATGAGGTTGAAGATGGTGCGCCGGCCGATCCGCTGGCGGATGGGGGTGATGCGCTTCATCGCCGGATGATGGTTGGCGGCGAAGAGAAAGGCGATGCCGATGTCGTTCAACGTCGCCGCCGCCATCGCCCCCGCCACGCCCATGTCGAGGCCGAGGGCTTCGAGCGTGTCGGCGGCGCCCGCCTTGCTCGAGGCGGCGCGGTTGCCGTGCTTGGCGACGGGCACGCCGCTGGCGGCGACGACCAGGCTGACGGCGGTCGATACGTTGAGGGTATGATGGCCGTCGCCGCCGGTACCGCAGACGTCGATCGCGTGTGCCGGGCCGTCGATCGGGATCATGCGGTGGCGCAGCGCGCGGGCGGCCTCGGCGATCTCGATGCTGGTTTCGCCGCGCAGGGCGAGGTCGGTCAGGAAGGTGGCGATGGCGTCGTCCGACACCGTGCCGTCGAGGATCGCGGCGAACGCGTGCGCCGCGCTTTCGTGGCTGAGCGGCGTCGACGGATCGGGGAGCAGGGTGGTGACGGTCATGCCGGCACGCTCGCCGCGATGCCGGCGTCGTTCAGGAAATTGGCGAGCATGGCGTGACCATGTTCGGTGGCGATACTTTCCGGGTGGAACTGCACGCCGTGGATGGGAAGTTCGCGGTGGCGGAACCCCATGACGCTGCCGTCCGATGCGGTGGCGTTGACCGCCAGCGCGTCGGGAATGTCGGTCACGATCAGCGAATGGTAGCGCGTCGCGGTGAAGGGCGAGGGAAGCCCTGCGAAGACTCCGGTGCCGTCATGGTCGATCGGCGAGGTCTTGCCGTGCATCAACCCACCGCGCACGACCTTTCCGCCGAAATGCTGGCCGATCGCCTGATGGCCGAGGCAGACGCCCAGCAGCGGGCGCTGCGCCTCGGCACAGGCGGCGACCAGGTCGAGCGAGATGCCGGCCTCGGTCGGAGTGCAGGGGCCGGGCGAGATCAGGAACCCCTGCGCATTGCTGGCCAGCGCATCCGCGGCAGTCATGCTGTCGTTGCGCTCGACGCGAACCTCTACGCCCAGTTCCATCAGATAATGGACCAGGTTCCAGGTGAAGCTGTCGTAATTGTCGATGACGAGGATCATGGCACCGCCATAGCGTCCTGCGGGCCGGGTGCAACGGGCACGAAACGTCGGGCGTTCATGTCGTGGTCATCGGCGCGGTTGCGTATGGATGCCGCATCGGGAGTTACGGTTATGGCGCGTTGGATATTGGCGGGACTGGCTCTGGCGGTCGCAGGTCCCGCGCTGGCGCAGGACACGCCCCCCGAACCGCCGCCGCAGCGGGTGCGCAACGCCACCGTCTATGGCGAGGAAGCCTGTCCCAAGCCCGACAGCGACGACGAGATCGTGGTCTGCGCGCGGATGGACGAAAATGAACGTTACCGTATTCCCAAACGGTTTCGCGCGCCGCCGGACAAGTCGTCCGCCGGGGCGAGCTGGGCGGTCAGGGCCGACAGCGCGATGGAAGAGGCGCGGGTCGGGCGGCCGAACAGCTGTTCGGTGGTCGGCACCGGCGGGCAGACCGGCTGTACCCAGGCGATGCTGCGGCAATGGTTCGCGTGGCGGCGCGACCAGCAGGCACAGCAGCGCGACATTCCTTAGGCGTTCAGACCCAGGGGTTCATGCGGCGTGGTCGATCCGGGCGAGGCTGTCGTCGTAGCGATACAGCCGCCCCGCGCGCTTCGATGCATAGAGCGCGGCGTCGGCGCGGCGGCGCAGCTGGTCGAGCGTCGTGGCGTCTTCGGGCAGGCAGGCATAGCCGACGCTGGCGCCGACCGGGACGGCAATATCGTCGGCGATGCGATAGCGCCGTGCCGACAGGGCGCGGTGCAGCCGTTCGGCCAGCGACCGGGCGGCATCGGGTGTCACGTCACGGACGGCGACCATGAATTCATCGCCACCCAGCCGCGCGATCAGGGCCTTGTCGGACGTCGCCTCCCGCAGCCGTGCCGCCACCTCCACCAGCACGCTGTCACCCGCGGCATGACCATAAAGGTCGTTGACCGGCTTGAACCGGTCGAGGTCGATGCACAGCAGCATGAGCGGCCCTTGCGGGCGATCGGCCATCCGCGCCAGCGCCTCGTCCAGTCCATGGCGATTGACCAGTCCGGTCAGCGGATCATGCGCGGCGAGGTAGCGGTTATGGTCCGCGGCCTCCAGCGACAGCGCCAGCATCCGCCCGAAATTGCCGAGCAGCGCGCGCACCCCGATGAACAGCGGCAGCGTCATCGGCAGCAACAGCCACAGCAGCGGCTCCCCCGATAGCGCCAGCCCGATCTTGAACGGCAGGTCGCACAGCATCACCATCAGCGTCGCCAGCCGTGGCAGCGCATAGTTGCGGGCGCAGATCGGCGCGACGAGGCCGAGTATGAAGGCGGTGGCGATCGTCATCAGCACCATGTCGCGGCTGAGCGCGATGGCAAAGGCGGTCATTCCCTGCAGCGCGCACCAGGCGATCGACAGCAGCATCGACGGTTCGATCGGCGACAATCGCCCGGCACGCTCGTCGCGTCGCGCCGCGCGGATGACGTACAGCCGCGCCAGCAGGACCGCCAGTTCGAGGGCGGACAGGATCCAGAACCCGAAAAAGCCCGTTCGAAACGCCGCCGCGATGCTGATCGACAGGCCGGACAGCGCCGCCATGACCACGACCGAGGGCGCTGACAAGATCACCGCAAGAAGCATCGGGCGCGCGGCGTCGGGTACCGCCACGACGGGATCGGCCAGCCACGCCAGTGCTGCGTTATTCCCGGCCAGCCTCGCCTTGCGCTGATGCTCCATGTCGCTGCTCCCGGCCGTGGACGATCGTGCGGCGTACGATCAGCGATGGTAACACCTAAAACCCTGTAATCGGGTTAATTGCCTTTGCCCGCCCGGCGACAGCGGTCGGAGCAGTAGACGACATTGTCCCAGTCGCGTTCCCATTTCTTGCGCCACGCGAACGGGCGCTCGCATACCGGGCATGTCTTGGTCGGCAGATCGCGCTTCGCGACACCCTGCGGCATCAGCGCGGCTGCCGGTCGAGGAAGGTGGCAACCTGTCCAAGGTCGACCGAGCGGTCGAGATAGGTCTGCCCGATCCCGCGCGCGAGGAGGAAAGGCAGCGTGCCTCCTTCACGCTTCTTGTCGTGGAGCATGTGCCCGACCAGCGTCTCGCCCGATGCGGTGATGCCCGCGGCGGCAAGGCCGTCGGGCAGGCCGGCGGCGCGGAGATGTGCGGCGACCCGCTCCGCATCGTCGGCGCGGCACAGTCCCTGTTCGGCACTGAATGCGAAGGCCAGTGCCATGCCGGCCGCGACGCCCTCACCATGCAGCAGCGATCCGTCGAAGCCTGCTTCGGCCTCCAGCGCATGGCCGAAGGTGTGGCCGAGATTGAGAAGCGCGCGCGTGCCGGTCGTCTCGCGCTCGTCCGCGCCGACGATTCGCGCCTTGGCCGATACCGAGCGGGCAATAGCGTGGTTCCGCGCGAGCGGATCGCCCAGCAGCAGCGCGGTCCCGTTCGCCTCGCACCATCCGAAGAAGTCCGCATCGTCGATCAGGCCGTATTTCACGACCTCGGCATAGCCGGCACGGACTTCGCGGGCGGGGAGCGTGTCGAGCGTGGTCGGATCGATCAGCACCAGTGCGGGCTGATGAAAGGCGCCGACGAGGTTCTTGCCGGCGCGGGTGTTGATCCCCGTCTTGCCGCCGACCGATGAATCGACCTGTGCCAGCAGCGTGGTGGGCACCTGTACGAAGCCGCAGCCGCGCTTCAGGATAGCGGCGGCGAAACCGACCAGATCGCCGATCACCCCACCGCCGAGGGCGACGATATGGTCGCCGCGCTCCACGCCCAGCGCCAGCAGCGAATCGAGCAGCGATTCGAGCGTTGCCCAGCCTTTCGAACCTTCACCCGCTGGAATCTCGATCGCCTCGCTGCCGACGCCCGATGCGGTCAGCGAATCGCGCAGGGTGGCAAGGTGCATCGGCACCCGCGCATCGGCGACGATCACCATCCGCCGGCCGCGCGCGATGGGACCCAGGTGATCGCCCGCGCGGGCAAGCACGCCGTCCTCGATCACGATGTCGTAGCTGCGGTCGCCAAGCGCGACGGGGATGACGGTCATTGGCCGATGGCTTTCAGAATGGCGGTGACGGTGGCGTCGTGCGGCGCGTGCTGGCTGACGATGTGGATCGGCGCAAGGGCATAGACCGGGTTGCGCACACGGGCGAGGTCGGTCAGCACCCTTTCCGGGTCCTTGCCGCGCAGCAACGGGCGGGTATCGCGGCGGCGTACCCGGTCGGCCAGCACGGCGGGCGATGCGTCGAGCCAGATCGCCAGCGCCTGCCCCAGGATCAGATTGCGGGTTTCGCGCTGCATGAATGCGCCGCCGCCGGTCGCGATGATCTTTGGCGTGCCGTCGATCAGTCGGGCGATGACGCGCCGTTCGCCGTCGCGGAAATGATCCTCGCCGAAGCGTTCGAAGATTTCGGCGATGGTCATGCCGGCGGCATGTTCGATTTCGTTGTCAGCATCGACGAAATCAAGCTTCATCCGCTGGGCCAGGCGGCGGCCGACGGTGGATTTGCCGACGCCCATCAGCCCGACCAGCACGATCGGGCGGCCGGTCCAGCGGGGCGAGGGTTGGGGCAGGGAGTCTTGAATTTGCAGCATTGCGGGAGGGGCTATACAGCCGCCCCGCCGATCGGGCAAAAGGCGCGTCGCCATATTTGCCTGACCCCATCGTATTCGGGACGATCTGATCCATGTCGCGTTCGCTTGTCATCCTTCTCATCGTCCTCATCGCGCTGGTCGCAGGCATGTTCGTGC
The DNA here is from genome assembly GCA_913777295.1 of uncultured Sphingomonas sp. Taxonomy (GTDB): domain Bacteria; phylum Pseudomonadota; class Alphaproteobacteria; order Sphingomonadales; family Sphingomonadaceae; genus Sphingomonas. Next base: position 14,203 of record CAJYRU010000434.1, read on the forward strand.
TGGCAGGACGCTCGACCGAGCAGCAGCCGACCCAGATCGAAAAGGCGGTCTCGCTTGAAAACCTCGCCAACTGACCGATTGCGCGTCGGGATCGCCGCCGCCGCGCTGATCGCGGTCGCGGTGCCCGCCATCGGGCAGGACGTGCCCGAATCGCTGCTGCCGCCCGGTTTCGGCGACGCGCCGGCTCCCGCGCCCACGCCGACCCCGCGCGCCAGCGCGCGACCCGCTGCGCCCGGCGTCCCCGGTGCGCCCGGTTTCGCGCCGGCCGCACCGATCGTACAGCCGCTGCCCGGTGTTCCCGCCCTGCCCGGTGATGCTCCCACGCCGGCACCGACCGCGACCGCCACGCCGACCCCGATCAGTCCCGAAGCGCTGCGCCAATATGAGCTGCCCGACTATGCGCGGCGCTCGACCGCCAGCATCGGCATCGCCGGACAGGGCGGCGCATTCGGCGGGAATGCATTCGGTACCACTAACGGACCGTGGTTGCAGCGGATCATGCGGTCGCTCGACGCGCCGGTCGTGTCGCGCTGGGTCTCGATCGGACTGCGCCGTGCGCTGGTCTCCGACATCCCCACCCCGGCCGACGTCGACGGCGCAGACTTCGCCGCCGAACGCGCATGGCTGCTGGTGCGGATGGGCGAAGCGGCCCCGGCACGCGCGCTGGTCCAGTCGGTCGATATCGACAATTACACGCCCAAGCTGTTCCAGATCGCGATGCAGGCGATGCTGGCGACCGGCGATCCGGGTGGCCTCTGCCCGCTGACCGCACCCGCGATGCGCGTATCGAACGAACGCGGCTGGCGGCTGGCGAACGCCATCTGCCTCGGCTTGTCGGGCGAGGCGACGCAGGCCGGGCGGATCGTCGACCAGGCGCGGCGACAGGCGCCGGGCGGCGGCGCGATCGACGTCGCGCTGGCCGAAAAGCTGGTGGGCAAGGGCGCGCAGGGCCGCCGTGCCGCGACCATCGAATGGGACGGCATCGACCGGCTGACCGCGTGGCGATACGGCATGGCCGCGGCCAGCGCGACGCCGGTGCCCGCCGCCCTGTTCGGCGGGGTGGGGCCGCAGGTCCGTTACTGGCACGCGACCGCGCCGCAATATGCGCCCAACGCCCGCCTCACCGATGCCGATTTCGCCGCCGCGCAGGGCGTATTGTCCAGCGACGCGCTGGTCGACCTCTATGCCCAGCTGACCACCGACGAGGATGCGACCAGCACGCAGACCGCGCTGGCAAGCGACCTGCGCACCGCCTTTACCGGTAGCGACGCCGATCGGATGGCGATGCTGCGCCAGTTCTGGGAACCGGCGATCACGTCGCCGCTGGGCTATTCCCGGCGGGTGCTGACCGCGCGGGCCGCGGCGATGATCGCGCCGGTCGCCGATCATGCCGGCGATGCCGATCAGCTGATCGCGTCGATGCTGACCGCCGGGCTGGACCTGCCTGCGCTGCGCTGGCGCGGGATCGTGCCGGTGGGCAGCGACGGCTGGGCGATGCTGACCGTCGCCGACCCGATGGGCCGGTCGGTCGCGGCCGGATCGGTGTCGGACTATGCCGGGCAGAATGCGCGGAAGGGGCAGTTGCTGTTCGCCGCGCTGGCTGGCCTCGGCCGGCTGCCGCGCGATCAGGTGCAGGGCATGGCGCGCGAGCTGAACGTGGCGGTCGGCGCGCGCAATGCGTGGACCGATGCGATCGACCGGGCGGGCGTGAATGGCGAAGGCGGCACCGTGCTGCTGCTAGCCGCTACCGGAATGCAGACCTCCGACTGGCGGGGCGTGCCAGCCGAGGCGCTGTTCCACATCGTCGCGGCGCTGCGCGCGGCGGGGCGCGAGGGCGAGGCGCGGATGATCGCGGCGGAAGCGATCGCGCGGTCGTGACGGCCCCCGGCAGCGACCGGGTACTGATCGACCGCTTTCTGGAAATGATGGCGGCGGAGGCCGGGGCGGCGCGAAATACCCTCGCCGCCTATCGCACCGATTTGTCGCTGGCGTCCGAGGCGCTGGGCGGGCGGCTGGCGGCGGCGGATGTCGACGCGATCGGGCGGCTGGCCGATGGCTGGCGCGATCTTGCCAAGGCGACGGTGGCGCGCAAGGCGGCGGCGCTTCGACGGTTCTTCGCCTTCCTGGCGGAGGAGGGGTTGCGCGAGGATGATCCGGGTGCGGCGCTGCCCCGGCCGGGCACGTCGCGCGGACTGCCCAAGACGCTGTCGAGCGGCGACATCGATGCGATGTTCGCCGCGATCGACGCGCGGATCCAGCGGGTGCCGCCCGCCGCCACCGACCTTCGTCTCTCCGCGCTGTTCGAACTGCTGTACGGAT
>CAJYRU010000435.1 GCA_913777295.1 uncultured Sphingomonas sp.
CGCATCTGCAAAAGGGGGTAGCGAGCCTTGCCGGGCAGACCAGCTCGCTGCTCCGCGCAGAGGCAGCGCAGCAGCGCGACCGGATCGCGGGTGTGCTGCAGGATGCCGGCGCCCCGCAGGAACTGGCCGGGCAGGTCGTGCGCCTGTTCGAACTGGACGGGGCGGTCGGGCTTGCCGATCTCGGCCGGCGGTTGAAGCTCGACGAGACGAAGCTGACGCTGGCCTTTACCCATTTGGGCTTTGCGCTGGGGCTGGACTGGGCGCAGGCGGTGGCGGCGCGCATCCAGACCGGCGATCCGTGGGAGCGGTTGCTGATCGCCGGCCTTGCGCGCGATTTCCAGCAGCTGCGCTTCGACTTCCTGAACCGCAATGCCGGCAAGGACCCGCAGGCGGCGGTCGAGAAGTGGCTGGAGGCGAACCGCGACCGCGTGGCGCAATTCGCCGCGCTAGTGCATCGCGCGCGGCAGGCGCCGGTGGCCAGCGCGGCGATGCTGGCGCAGATCGCGGGACAGGCGCGGGTGTTGCTGGCGCGGTAGGCCCGCCCACTGCGTATCCCCGCGCAGGCGGGGATCCAGGGTTTCACGTCGCTGACGTCGGCGATCGTGGCTCTGGACCCCCGCCTGCGCGGGGGTACGAGTGTCTCTTTCTTCCTTACGTCACCCCAACGAAGGCGGGGGTCTCCCGCGGCGAGGCGTGCGCTTCGTTACCGGGAGATCCCAGCCTGCGCTGGGATGACGATTGTGGCGGGGAAGGGGGCTGGCGCTACACCAGCCCCGGCCCCTCCAGCCGCACCACCGGCAGCATCGCACCTTCGGGCGCCGGGGGCAGGGTGAGCGTCAACCCCGCCGCCGTCCGCTGCATCTTCACGCGTCCCCCGCCCAGCAGTGTCGCCCGCTCGATCCGCCCCGCCGCCCGATCGCCCAGCGCCGCGATCGTCACCGGCCCCTCCGGCCAGCCGAGAAAGATCGCGTTCAGCGCACCGCCGCCGGTCGTGAAGCGCACGTCACGCGCGCCCAATTTGTCGACCTGCCCTTCGTTGAACATGCCGCCGGCGAGGTCGGTCGGCCCTTCGCCGAACATGCGCCATGGCCGCGTGCCATAGATCGCCGATCCGTTGACGCGCAGCCAGGCACCGATCTGGTCGACGATCCGCTCTTCCTCGCTGTCGATCGATCCGTCGCCGCGCACCGGCACCGACAGCAGCAGGTTGCCGTTCTTCGCCACGATGTCGGCCAACCGCTGCAGGACCGCGCGGGCGGGGATGTAGGATTTGTCCTCGAAGCGGCGGCGGTTGTAATGCCATTCGCCGATGCAGGTGCAGGTCTGCCACGGTTCGCTGCGCAGGCGGTCGGAAAAACCGCGTTCGATGTCCTCGACCAGTGCCTGCCGCTGGAACGCGGTCAGTTGCTTGGCGGTCAGCACGACATCGGCGCGGCCGTTGCGTGCCGCTGCATGGTTGTAGAAATGGGCGATCGCCTCCAGCCCGACGGGGCCGAACGGCACGCCGAAATCGTCGAAATAGACGAGGTCGGGGTCATAGCGTTCGACCAGCGCCTTTTGCCGCGCCAGCCAGTTGGTCACGAACCGCGGATTGGCGGCGGGCGCGAATTCCATCCACCGCCCGCTGGTGGCACCCGCCCACGCGTCCATCTGCGCGCGGGTGGTAAAGCCGTCCGGCGCCGCCAGCGTCTCACCGGTATAGAGGTCCTGGGGGTCGAGGCCGTCCCACCATTTCCCCGTACCATCGGCCGTGGTCAGCCGGGCGGCGTCGTAGCGCTGTCCGGCGCGCGGCCCTTCGGGATCATAGTTGTAAGCGACCTGATACCAGTGCCACGCATGGCTCGAATGGTTGCTGACCCCGAAGCGCAGCCCCTCCGCGCGGGCGGCGTCGCGCCAGCCGGCGATGATGTCGCGCCGTGGCCCGACACGGGTGCTGTTCCACGGGTGCGGGCTGTCGAACAGGTCGAAATTGTCGTGGTGGCACGCCATGCCGACGAAGTAGCGCGCGCCCGCCGCCTTGTAGCGTTTGACCAGCGCGGCGGGATCCCAGCGTTCGGCGCGCCAGGTGCCGATGATGTCGAGGAAGCCGGTGTCGGCGGGATGGCCGTATTTCTGGAGATGCAGATCGTACGGCCCGCGCCCCTGTTCGTACATCTGGCGCGCATACCAGTCGCCGGCTTCGGGCACGCATTGCGGCCCCCAATGCGCCCAGATGCCGAACTTCGCGTCGCGGAACCAGTCGGGCACGGCATAGCCATCGGCGAGCGACGACCAGTTGGGTTGGAGCGGCGCGGCCTGTGCCGCGACCGGGCCGGCGGCGGCAAGGGCGGCGGTGCCGCGTAGGAATTGACGTCGTTCCATGGCATCCCTCCCGACAAGCGGCCGATCGTTCCGGTCCGCGCTGCGCCGATGATAGCGCTAAGAACCAATTGTATGACATACAAATCCTGCGTAAAGAGCGGTGACAACGCTGTCGGGTTGCGGAGCAGCCGAACGACGAACAGCGACGGGACGATGCGGGGAGAGGCAGGATGGCGGCTTGGCGCAAATGGGCGATGGCGGGGGCGGCGCTGGCGATGATCGGGGGCGCTGCGGCCGATGCGAAGCCGGGCGAGGCACCCGTGCTGGTGCGCAAGGAAGGTCGTCACGCGCTGCTGGTCGACGGCAAGCCTTTTTTGATGCTGGGCGTGCAGGCGAACAACTCCAGCAACTATCCCGACATGCTGCCGCAGGTGTGGCCCATGGTCGAGCGGCTGCACGCCAACACGCTGGAAATCCCGGTGGCGTGGGAACAGATCGAACCGGTCGAGGGGCGGTTCGACTTCAGCTATCTCGACGCGCTGCTGCCGCAGGCGCGGGCGCATGGCGTGAAGCTGGTGCTGCTGTGGTTCGGCACGTGGAAGAACACGTCGCCGGGCTATGTTCCCGCCTGGGTAAAGACGAACAACGCCCGCTTTCCCCGGATGCGGACCAAGGAGGGCAAGACGCATTACGCGCTGTCGCCGCACGGGCAGGCGACGTTCGAGGCGGACAAGAAGGCCTTCGTCGCGCTGATGCGCTATCTGAAGGACCATGACCCCGATCACAGCGTCATCATGGTCCAGCCGGAGAACGAGACCGGCGTGTACCAGCAGGCGCGCGATTATTCGCCCGAAGCGAACCGTCTGTTCGCCGGCGACGTGCCGCCCGAACTGGCGAAGGCGACCGGCAAGCGCGGCAACTGGACGGCGGTCTATGGCGACAATGCCGAACCGGCGTTCAACGCCTGGTACACTGCGCGCTATATCGACCGGATCGCCGCAGCGGGGAAGGCGGTGTGGAACCTGCCGATGTACGTCAACGCGGCGGTCGGCGGTCCCTTCGCGCCGCCGGGCAAGTCGGGCGGGGCCAGCGGCGGTCCCGACTGGCAGGTGATCGATGTGTGGAAGGCGGCGGCGCCGAACATCGATGCGGTCGCACCCGACCTCTATACCCGCAGCGCCAAGGATTATCTGAAGTTCCTCGAGCATTATAGCCGGCCCGACAATCCGTTGATGGTGCCGGAAACCGGCAACGCCGCTGATTTCGCGCGCTTCCTGTGGCCGACCATCGGGCGGGGCGGCATCGGCTGGGCGCCGTTCGGCATGGATGCGACCGGCTATTACAAC